>NZ_JBGBPT010000055.1:0-58556 GCF_041106355.1 Streptomyces sp. BF23-19
CGGGGCTGCCGTGTACTGGACGTACTCGGTTGCCCCGGCAGTGCGGCGAGGCACGGCACCGGGCGGCGCGGACCCGGCAAGATCCGTAAGAGACGGCCTAGTGCGATGACCGGAAAGCCTCACCGCACCGGGCGACCGCTTCCTACCGCGCGCCGAAGTTCTGGGTCCACCAGGGGCCGCCCGAACCCTGGTGGATGCCCACGCCGATGTCCTTGAAGGAGCAGTTGAGGATGTTCGCCTTGTGGCCCGGGCTCTTCATCCAGGAGTCCATGACCGACTGGGCCGTCTGCTGGCCCCGCGCGATGTTCTCCCCGTACGTCGACCAGCGGTAGCCGGCCGCGGTCGTCCGGTCGCCCGGGTCCGTGCCGTCGGGGCTGGTGTGCGAGAAGAAGTCCCGGGCCGCCATGTCGTCGGAGTGCCCCTGAGCGGCCGTGCGCAGCTGCGGGTCCTCCTTGAGGGGGCCGCAGCCGGCCGCCGCCCGCTCGTTGTTGACCAGGGCCACGACCTGGCCGGCGATCCCCGACGGCGGAGCAGGCGCCGGCTTGGCCGCCGAGGCGCGCGGACTCGGGGACTTGCTCTTGGACTGCGTCGGGCTCGGGCTCGCCGACGGGCTCGGCGAGGCGGATGCCGACGGGGAAGGCGAGGGGGAGGCGGAGGCGGAGGGCGAGGCCGACTCCGAGGGCAGAGCGGGGGATTCGGTCGCCGAGAGCGCGGCCAGCGGGGTCGCGGCCGCGGAGGCGCCGTCCTTCGTGTCGCCGGAACCGGGCAGGCCCCCGAGGTACACGAGCCCGCCGCCCGCGACACAGGCGGCGAGCACCGCACCGCCGACCACCCGGCGGCGGCTCTGCCGGCGCTTGCGCAGCGCTCCCCGGCCACCGCCGCCCACGTCGGCCACCGGGGTGAGCTGGGTCGCGGCATCGTCGAAGCCGCCACCGAAGCCCCCGTCGACACCCTCGGCGAAGGCGACGCTCGCGGGGGCGAAACCGGCCGCCCCGGCCGTCCGCATCCCCGCCAGCAGGGCCGCCGACACCGGGACCAGGGCCAGACCGGCCAGCAATCCCTCCGCCGGAACCAGTCCGCTCCACAGACCGGAGCAACGTGCGCATTCACGGGCGTGCCGGGCTATTCGCTTGCGCCACAGCGCCGAGGGCTCCCCGTCCCAGCCCCCCATCACGGTCCGCAGCTCCTCGCACGCCGGGTGGGTGTCCAGCGCCCGCTCCACCACACGGGCCGACTCCAGCTGCGCCTTCATCCGCTGCACCCGCACCGCCGTGTGCTGCGGGGACAGTTCCAGCGCGCCCGCCACCTCGGCCCGGGTCAGCTCCCCGGCGCACTCCAGCCACCACAAGGACAGCAGTGCCCGGTCCTCGGGCTCCAGCCAACGGGTGGCGCGGGCCGTCTCGCGCCGCTGGCCGGCGAGGTGCAGGCGGGCGACCGTCAGGTCGACGAAGTCGGCACCCGGGTCGGCGACATCGCTCGCTGCCTCGAGGGTGCTCTCGCCGAAACCGCTCTGCCGGGCCTGCCAGTGTGCCCGTACGCGGTTCATCGCGATGGCCACCAGCCAGGACCGGAAGCTCTCGTCCACACGCAGGCCGCCCAGCCCGTCGAGCGCCCGCAGCATCGTGTCCTGCACCACGTCGTCCACGTCGCAGGACCCGTTGAGAGCCCGCCCGACGATGTTGTAGACGAGCGGGAGATGGGCGCTGACGAGCTCGTCCTGCGCGCGGGGGTCACCCGCGCGGGCCGCTGCCACGAGCGCTGCGGTGTGCTGAGTAGTCATGTGATGTTCCCTGTCCGTACCGGCGGTCGATGATGCCCGATACATGGGAGACCGTCGACGGGGGCGTCGATAACAGTTATCCGGAAGAATTTTCCCGAAGAGTTCTCACTGCCCCTCCACCGGGGGTCACAGCAGTGGAGCCAGCGCCTCCGCAGCCGTGCGCAAGGCCGGTGCGTACGCCTCGATCTCCTCGCGGGACACCAGGAAGGTGACGGTGGTGACGCTGACCCCGCCGACCGGCCGGCCCGTCGGACCGAGGATCGCCGCGCCGATACAACGGATGGTGGGTTCGTTCTCCTCGTCGTCGACGGCGAAGCCCTGGGCGCGGACCGCCGCCAGTTGGGCGTGCAGGGCCCGCGCGGTCGTGTGGGTGTGCGGCGTCCGGCGCGGCAGCCCGGTCGCGTCGATCAGTTCCCGTACCTCCTCGGCGGGCAGCATGGCCAGGATGCTCTTCCCGATCGCGGTCGTGTGCAGCGGCATGCGCATGCCGACGCGGGAGGCCGTCCGGAAGGGCTGCTCCTCGCTCTCCAGCTTGCGGATGTAGGTGATGGTCCGCCCGCTGTGCAGGGCCAGATGGACCGTCTGGCCGGTGGCCCGCCGGAGTTCGCCGAGGATGCGCCCGACGCTGGCAGGTTCCCCGGCGTCGACCAGGGCGGACAGTCCACGCAGCCGCGGCCCCACCCCGTACCGGCTGTCGGCCTCCTGGTGTACGAAGCCCTGCTCGACCAGCGAGGCCAGGATGCGGAAGGCGCTCGACTTGGGCACCGCGGCCGCCGCCGTCACATCGGCGAGGCGGTGCGGGCCGCCGGGCGCGGCCACCGCCTCCAGGACGCGCAGGGACTTCTCCAGGGCGGAACCGGCCGCGGAGGTCCGCCCCGCGCGTCCGCCCGCCGCCGCTTCGTCCATTGACACGGGCGCTCCTCGCGTGGGTAGGGTCTCGACCACATGGTTCCGTTGCACGGTACGCCGTTCCGCTACGTGGAACAAGCGTGTGGAGCGAAGGGGAGGGTCCTCCGTTGCCCGATCACCTGTCCGGCCACCTGTACGCGGCGCTGGCCGCCCAGCGCGTGCTGCCCGTCCTGCGCGAGGCCGACGCCGACGAGGCGGTCCGCCGCACCACCGCCCTGCTCGCCGCCGGCTGCCGCGCGGTCGAGCTCACCACCTCCACCCCCGGCTGGGCCGGGGCCGTCTCCCGCACCGCCCCGCTGAGCGACGTCCACGGCCGCCCGGCGCTCATCGGCGTCGGCACGGTCACCACCACCGCGCAGGCGGAGACCGCCCTGGACGCGGGCGCCGTCTTCCTGATCTCCCCCTACCCGGCGCCCGAGGTCCGCGCCGTGGCCGTACGCCGCGAAGCCGTCTTCATCGAGGGCGGGTTCACCCCCGGCGAGATCGCCGCCGCCGTCCGGGCCGCCGGAGCCGCCAAGGTCTTCCCGGCGCACGTGGGTGGCCCCGGATTCGTCCGCTCGCTCAGGGCCGTCCTGCCCACCGCGGTGATCGTCCCGACCGGCGGCATCCGGCCCGCCGAGGTCCCCGACTGGCTCGCGGCCGGCGCCACGGCCGTCGGCATCGGCGGCGGACTACCGACCGATCCGGACGAACTGGCCGCCGTGTTCGCCGGAGCGGCCACGCCGTGCCGGGCGCACCGCGACGCCGCCGCGGGGCGCTGACCGTGCCCGGACGAACCGGCCCGCGCTACGACGTCCTCGTACTCGGCGAAGTCCTGGTCGAGATCCACGCGGACACCGCCCTGCGCGAGGCCGCCGACGGCACCCGGGCCCGTATCTCCTACTCCGGGGACGCCCTCAACGCGGCGGCCGCCGCGGCCGCGGCCGGCGCCCGTACCGCCCTGCTCGCCGTGGTCGGCGACGACGAACTCACCGTCCCGCTGCTCCGCCGGGCCGCCGAACTCGGCGTGGACGTCTCCCATGTCCGCCGCGCCCCGCACCCCAACGGCGCCTACCTGCTCTCCGCCGACACCGACGGCGACCGCGCGTTCGTCTACTGGCGCACCCGCAGCGCCGGTTCCACCCTCGCGCCCCACCACATCGCGTCCTGGCGCGCGCTGCTGACCCGTTGCGGAGCGCTCGTCACCAGCGGCGTCACCGGCGCCCTGTCACCGAGCAGCCGCGCCGCCGTACTGGCCGCCGCCGCCCTGCGCCCCCGTTCCAAGAGCCGCGGCTGACCGACGCCGCTGTTCCCCCTTCACCCATCGACCCACACCGGGAGAATCCACGTGTCCGAATGGCTGGTCCTGGCCATCGCCATGGCGCTCGTCTGCGCCGTCGTCCTCGCCATCACCGCGATCCGGCACCGCCGGGCCGCCGACGACGAGGACACCAGCGAAACCCCCGATGTCATCGAGTACATGACGATGATGGTGGGGGTGGTCTACGCGATCGTGCTGGGCCTGGCCATCGCGGGCGTCTGGGAGGCGCGCGGCGCCGCCGAGGACAGCGTGCGCCGTGAGGCCCAGGCCCTGTACGAGGTCACCCAGCGCGCCGACGTCTACCCGGCGGTCGTCCGCGACCGGATCCGGGGCGAGGTGGACGCGTACGTCTCCCACACCGTCGCCGTGGACTGGCCGCTGCTGACCTCCGGCGACGGCGCCTCGGCCGAGGGCGCCGCGCTGCTCGGCAAGCTGCGCACCGATGTCACGCACCAGAGTCCGGCCAACGAGCTCCAGGCGCAGGCCTACCAGCCGTTGCTGGACCACATCGCGGCGGCCGACGACGCGCGGCACTCGCGGACGCAGAGCTCCGAGTCCACCCTGCCGGGGGTGGTGTGGTTCGGGCTGCTGGTCGGCGGGCTGGTCACCATCGGGCTGATCTTCACCCTGCAGATCCGCCGCTCCGGGCGGGAGTTGCTGCTCGCCGGACTGTTCAGCGCACTGATCGTGTTCCTGCTCTTCATGGTGTGGAGCTTCGACGCGCCGTACGGGCGGGAGGGGATCGATTCGGCGGCGCCGTTCCAGGACCTGTTCCCGGTCAGCGCGACGGCGGCCGTGGCCGCCCGCTGAGCGGTGGCGACGGCCGGCGCGTCGTCGCCGCTACACGCCCACCTCGCGCCGGACCGCCTGCACCACCGGCGAGTGCCGCAGCGCGTGGGAGATCCGTAGCAGGTCGCGCGGACCGTCGGCGGTGTCGAGGACGGTCTCCTCGTCCTCGCCGATGATCCTTCCGTCGGGGTCGGCGGAGCGGGCCCGTACGGCGGCCGCGACCATGGCGGCCTCGGCGACGGCGCGGGCGGTCTCCTCGTCGGCCCCCTCGGCGACGGCGCTGTCGTAGGCGCCGTCGCGCAGCCCCTTGTCGAAGTACGGCCCGAGGTGCAGGAAGCCGTCGTGGATGTCCGACTCGCGCTGGATCACGCGCAGTTCCGCCGCGGACCACCAGGCCATCTGCACGGAGGGGGTGCCGCTGGGCGCGGAGATCTGCACCTCGTGCCACAGCGGGCCGAGCCGGCGGTACGTCGCCCAGATCTGCCAGTGGTCCGACAGTCGCTGGCAGACGAGCGGGACCACGAAGCCCATCGCGCTGATCAGGGCCCCGAGGGAGGCGAGCGGCGGAGCGGCGTAGGTGCTGAGGCCGTCGAGGTCGTGACCGGTCCAGCGGGCGACGACCGCGGTCATCTTGGTGGCGTCGTAGGCGAGGTTGAAGACGTAGCCGATGACGATGATCACCAGGCCGACCCGCAGCCAGCCGCGGACCTGGAGCGACCAGCGCCAGCACAGGACCACCATCACCACCGCGGCCACGAGGTGGGCCAGCAGGTAGAGGGCGATCATGTGGCCGATGTAGGGCGTGTTCGCGTAGTAGGTGTCGAAGTCGCGCAGTCGCTCCTGCGGGGCCTCACCGAGGGCGAAGAGCACGACCAGGGCGATGACCACCACGCTGTAGCCCTGGATCCAGCGGCGCGAGATGCCTTGGGTCCGTTCGGCCGGTCCGCCCCGCCAATTGACCATCAGGACCAGGCAGGAGGCGCTGAAGGCGGTGATCAGGCAGTAGACGAGGGGGGCCGAGACGTTGACGACCCCGCTCCAGCGGTTGACCGCCGCGATGGTGGGCGGGGCGGCGAAGGTGAACACCGCGCCGGCCAGGGTCAGCAGGGCGACGACCGACCGCAGGAGCGGGTCGCGCCAGTTGTGCCGCAGGGCCGGCAGCTTGAAGGCGAGTGAGACCGCCATCGCGGCCGCCGGTATGTAGTAGTCCTTGCCGTTCAACGCTCTTTCCTGTGCCCCCGGTAGCCCAGCGAAGCCTCGATCCGGCCCGCCAATTGATCGCGCTGGACCGGAGCGCGGCGGCTCGCCGATCCGGCCAGCCAGTTCCGACACCGACTACCCAGCAGTAAGCCGAAGGTTTCGGCCTCGGTCTCCTCCTGGACGTCGGCGCGGGTGCGCGCGGCGACGCGGCGCACGGTCTCGCCGATGTCGGCCTCGTCGGTCAGCAGCCGCGCGGCGACGGCGGCGCCGTCGACGTGGTGACTGCAGTGGCCGGCCTTCATGTGCCACAGCTCGTGGCCCAGGATCACCAGTTGGTGGTCCGGGGCGGTGCGTTCCTCGATGACCACGAGATCGCGGTCCGCCATGTCGAGCCACAGGCCGCTGGCCGTCCGCGGTGGGAACGAGGCCATCCGGAAGTCCACCCGGCGGCCGCGGTGTCTGCTCATGCCCTCGCAGAGGGCAGCGTAGAGGTCCACGGGTTCCACGGGGGCGGTCAGCCGGATACCGGCCACCAGCTCCCCGCACAACCGCCGCTGCTCTCTGCCTATGCTCACCGTTCTCCCCGTCGGCGCGGATCCGGATCAGGACTCAAGGATCAGACCCAGACTTTCGACTGGGTCAGGATTCGTTCGGTTTGACGCTTTCGAGGAGCATGTCCAGCCATTCGGTCACCTTGTCCCGGTGCTTGTCGCTGGGCAGTTGGGCGGCGCGCCAGGCGATGCCCCGTACACCGTGGTTCTGGAGGAGTCTTGCCAGTGGATCGCCCGCCGATGCGGCCGAGGCCGGTACGGTTTCCCGCGCCCGCCCCGCGAAGTCCTGGAGCAGCTGTTGCTCCGTCCGCTGGAGCGCGTCGGTGAGGGCGTCGGCGTCGTGCGCCGTGAGGAATCCGGCGTGCACTCCGAAGAACCGCTGGATGGCGTCGCAGTGTTCCATGGTGGGACGCCGGTCGCCGTTGATCAGTGCTCCGGCCTGCTGCCGCGACATGCCGGCGCCGTCCGCGATCTCCTGCTGGGTGTAGCGGCGGCCGTTCGGTTTGACACGGGTCCGCCGCAGCAGGTCGAGGCGCTGGAGGAAGCGGGTCTGCAGATCGGGTTCGCCGGCCGGCCTGCCGTCGAGCAGGGTCCTGACCACGTCCGTGGGTACGCCGGAGGCCTCGGAGAGCCGCCGCAGGTCGAAGACCTGGTTGCGATCGCGGCCCATCTTGCCCGCGAGTTCGGCGACACGCGTGATGGTGGCTGCCAGGGGTGCGTCGGCCACCGCGACGGGAGCCGGGAAGCCGTCTGTCACCAGTGGTTCTCCTAGATCGCGCGAAGTCGGTATGGACACATGGTCGGCTTCTGGAATCTAGCCGCTCTCGCCCGTAAGGGCTAGAACGTGCCACAGCTGTGGCGGGAATGAGCTGTCAAGAGGCTGGAATTGCCACAATAGTTGACACTCGAATGAAGTCGGTAGCAGGATCGCCACACGGAAATGAAGATCCAGACCGGAGGAGGGGGAGCTCTCAGTGCCACATCTCGCAGCGGTGGGCCCGTCCGATGGACTCGCCCGAGCCGTTGAAGAGCGCCTGACGGGCGAGGAACCCGCCCGCGGTGCCGTGCGGTCGGAGCGACGCAAGGAGATTTTGCGCCAGCGCCGCGAGGAGCTGGGCCTGAGTCAGGAAGACCTCGCCGCCCGACTGCGCATCAGCGTGCGCGCCTACGGGAACTGGGAAAGAGGTCTGGTCAAGGAGTGGACGGACCGCAAACTGCTCGCCCTGGCCGAGGCCTTGGAGATGAGCGAGCGGCAGTGCTTCTGGCTGTTCCGCGTCATGGTGGACCGCGATCCGCCGCCCACGTGGCGGGCCGCCGAGGAGAACCGGCTGCCCGACGACCCGGCGCAGCGTGACTACCTGTGCGACTACGCCGCCCTCATGGAGTCCGTGCCGTACCCGAGCTTCCTGGTGGACCACCGCTGGGACGTGGCCCTGACCAACTCGGCCTTCGACCAGCTCTTCCGGTCGGTGAGACCCCACCCGACGGCCCTGCCGGACGACAACTTCCTGCGCTTCGTGCTGTTCCACCCGGACGCGGCGGCCGTACTGGAGGACCACGAACCGGCCTGGTGCGTACCGCTGCTGGCCCAGTTCGCGACCGCGCTGGCCGGCGACCCCGAGGACGAGGGACTGCGCAGCATCCGCCAGGAGGTGGCCCGTGACCCGTTCATGGAGGCGGCCTACCGGTACGGCGTGCCGCACTGGCTGAGCACCCACGGGACCGACGCCGCCGAGCTCGACGGGGCGGTGCGCACCGTGCGTCACCCCGACCCGCGGTGGGGGCTGGTGCGCTGCCGGATGGTGGCCGAGACCAGTCGGATGCTGGGCGAGATGGGGCTGACCCGGATCACCCTGATCCTGTCGACGCCCACGGGCGCACCGAGCGGCCCCGTCCGCGGCGGCGGCTTCGCGCAGCAGCAGGGCGCCAGGCTGCGCGCCGTGCCGTCGCCGGTGGAGTGACCGACCGGGGCAGACTGGTGCCCGCGGACGTGTGCCGTGGCTTCCGTGCCGTCGATCGTGTCACCGATCGTGGCATCGGCCGTCACGGCGGCGGCGTCGGCGACGGGATCTGCACTGGCGAAAGGCGGTAGGGGCGTGCGGCTGACGATCCTCGGCGGGGGCGGCTTCCGGGTCCCGCTCGTCCACGGAGCACTGCTCGGCGACCGCGCCGAGGGCAGGGTGTCCCAGGTGACGCTGTACGACGAGGACCCGGCGCGGCTCACCGCCATGGCCCGGGTGCTCCGCGACCAGGCCGCGGCCGCGTCGGCGGCCGACCCGACGGTGGACGCGCCGACCGTGACGGTCACCGAGGACCTCGACGAGGCCCTGCGCGGGGCCGATTTCGTCTTCTCCGCGATCCGCGTCGGTGGCCTGGAAGGGCGCGCCGCGGACGAGCGGATCGCCCTGGCGGAGGGAGTCCTCGGCCAGGAGACGGTGGGCGCGGGCGGGATCGCGTACGGCCTGAGGACCGTGCCGGTGGCGCGCGAGATCGCCCGCAGGATCGCCCGCAACGCCCCCGAGGCATGGGTCATCAACTTCACCAACCCGGCCGGGCTGGTCACCGAGGCCATGGCCGAGGAGCTCGGCGAGCGGGTGATCGGCATCTGTGATTCCCCCGTGGGCCTCGGCCGGCGCATCGCCCGGCTGCTGGGCGCCCGCCCGCAGGAGGCCTGGATCGACTACGTCGGCCTCAACCACCTGGGCTGGGTGCGCGGGCTGCGCATCGGCGGCCGCGACGAGCTGCCCCGGCTGCTGGCCGACACCGAGGCCCTGGAGTCCTTCGAGGAGGGCCGGCTCTTCGGGGCCGAATGGCTGCGCTCGCTCGGCGCGATCCCCAACGAGTACCTGCACTACTACTACTTCAACCGTGACACCGTGCGGGCGTACCAGGAGGCCGAGCAGACCCGCGGGGCCTTCCTGCGCGACCAGCAGCGTGGCTTCTACGCCGAGGCCGGCCGGGCCGAGGCGCCGGTCGGGGCGGCGCTGGCCGCCTGGGACCGTACCCGGGCCGAGCGCGAAGCCACGTACATGGCCGAGAACCGCGAGGCGGCGGGTGCCCCGGAGCGCGAGGAGAGCGACCTCGAATCCGGTGGCTACGAGAAGGTCGCGCTCGCGCTGATGCGGGCCATCGCCCGGGACGAACGGGCCACACTGATCCTGAACGTCCGGAACGGCTCGACGCTGTCCGTCCTCGACGCCGAGGCCGTCATCGAGGTGCCCTGCCTGGTCGACGCGAACGGCGCCCACCCGATGGGCGTCGAGCAGCTGCCCCTGCACGCGGTGGGGCTGGTGACGGCGGTCAAGGCGGTCGAACGGGAGATCCTGGCGGCGGCCGCGAGCGGATCGCGGACCGACGCGGTCAAGGCCTTCGCGCTCCATCCGCTCATCGACTCGGTGGGCGTGGCCCGACGACTGCTCGACGGGTACGCGGCGGAGCACCCGGGCCTCGCCTACCTGCGCTGATCCCGGCGCGCGCGTCCCCCGTACGGCTCACCGCCGCATGCGCCTCGGCGGGCGCGCTGTGACAGTGCGAGGGTGACCACTGCGCCCGCCGAAGCCACGGCGCCCCCCGTGATCGACCGGCGGCGGCGCAACATCATCTTCGGCACGATCATGCTCGGTGTGCTGCTCGCGGCACTCGACCAGACGATCGTCGGGACCGCGCTGCCCACGATCGTGGGGGACCTGGGCGGCGGCGACCACATGTCGTGGGTGGTCACCTCGTACCTGCTCGCCGAGACCGTGGCGACGGTCCTGGTCGGCAAGTTCGGTGACCTCTTCGGCCGAAAACTGATCTTCCAGATCTCCGCCATCGTCTTCATCAGCGGCTCGTTCCTGTGCGGCCTGTCCGGCAACATGACCTTCCTGATCGTGTGGCGCGGCGTCCAGGGCATCGGGGCCGGTGGCCTGATGGTCACCGCGATGGCGCTGATCGCCGATGTGGTGCCCCTGCGCGAACGCGGCAAGTACCAGGGCATGATCGGCGCCGTCTTCGGGGTCGCCACGGTGATCGGACCGCTGCTCGGCGGATTCTTCACCGATCAGCTGACCTGGCGGTGGTGCTTCTACGTCAACGTCCCGATCGCGATCCTCGTCGTCGTCGCGGCCGCGAAGACCATCCCGGCGGTCCGCGCCTCGGGCCGGCCGGTCATCGACTACCTGGGCATCGCGCTGGTCACCGTCGGCGCCGGCGCGCTGATTCTGGCCACCAGTTGGGGCGGGAACGAGTACGCCTGGACCTCGCCGGTCATCATCGGCCTGTTCGCCGGCGGCGCGGTCGCGCTGGCGTTGTTCTGCCTGGCCGAGACGCGCGCCGCGGAACCGATGCTGCCGATGCGGCTCTTCCGCAACCCGGTCTTCTCCGTGTGCTCGATCCTGAGCTTCGTCGTCGGGTTCGCGATGCTCGGCGCGATGACATTCCTGCCGACCTACCTCCAGTACGTCGACGGGGACTCGGCCACGATCTCGGGCGTCCGGACCCTGCCCATGGTCATCGGCCTGCTGATCGCCTCCGTGTTCAGCGGCAACGTGGTGAGCAGGACCGGCCGGTACCGGATCTTCCCGATCGTCGGGAACGCGGTCATGGGCGTCGGCCTGTACCTGCTGTCGCTGATGGGTCCCGGGACCGGCACCCTGCTGGAATCGCTGTACATGTTCGTGCTCGGCACCGGCATCGGCCTGTCCATGCAGGTACTGACCATCGCCGTGCAGAACACCGTCGACTACGCCGACCTCGGCACCGCCACCTCGGGCGTCACCTTCTTCCGCACGCTCGGCAGCGCCTTCGGGACCGCGGTCTTCGGGACGATCTACGCGAACCACCTGGGGCCCGAACTGGAGGCGGCGTACGTGGAGGCGGCGCGCCTCACCGGGCAGGACCCGGAGCAGTTGGCCAAGGCGGCGTCCACCCCGGAAGGGGTGCACCAGCTCGCCCCGGAGGCCGCGGCCCCGGTGATCGAGGCGTACGCGCAGGCCCTGCAGACCGTGTTCGTCTACACCGTTCCGGTCGCCGTGTTCGGCTTCGTCGTGGCGCTCTTCCTCAAGCAGGTGCGGCTGCGCGACAGCGCCCGTGCCGGTTCCACGGACATGGGCGACGGCTTCGGCTCACCGGCCACGGCCTCGGGGGATTCGGCCAAGCTGCTGGAGCTGGCCGTCGGCAAACTCGTACGGAACATGGGCGCGGACACGGCACGGGGGATCGTCGAAGGCTCCGACACCCGGCTGGACATCGCGGGCGCCTGGGCGGTGATGCAGGTGGACCTGCTGACCCGGACCATCGGCCACGCCAGCCTCGGACTGATCGCGGGCCGCCGGTCCCTGCCGCCGGAGGTGCTGATCCCCGTCTACGAGCGGATGGCGGACGAGGGCTTCCTCAGCCGGGAGGGCAGCTTCTTCACCCTCACGGCGGCCGGGCAGCGGGAGGCGGACGTCATCTCGAAGGCGTGGGCCGAGTGGCTCAAGGACCAGTTGGAGAAGGACCGGGGGCGGCCGCGGAGCGCCGAACTGCGGGTCGCGGCGGACGCGATCGCCAAGCGGTTGCTCGCGGAGGACCTGGGGGAGGGCAACTTCGCGCCAAAGATGGTGGTGCGCCGGTAGACCCGGGCTCGGAACGGAACCCCTTGGCATCGTCCGTCGTCATCCCCTTCGAAGCGGTTCGGACAGCGGGACCGGCAGCCGGACGACGGGGGCGCTCGTGAGAATCACACTGGCCGAGGAGATCATGCTGCTGTCCCTGGACGACGAGTCCGGGGCGGCGCGGCAGCGCCAGTCGGCGGGTTGGGCCGTGGCGGGCGCGCTGCTGCTCGAACTCGTCCTGGCGGAGCGGGTGTCGGTGTCGGGCAAGTACCTGGAGCTCAGCAGCACCGAGTCCACGGGGGAGGAACTGCTCGACGGTCGGATCCGGTTGCTGGAGACCTGGCTACGGGGGCGCGGCAAGCGTCGGGTGACTGACTGGCTGACGAAGGACCAGCCCAAGGCGGTCGGCGCCACCCTGGAGAGGCTGGGTGAGCGCGGGCTGGTGGTGGCCCAGGTGCACAAGGTGTTCGGGGTGTTCCCGCAGCGCCGCTACCCGGAGGCGGACGGCACCGTCGAGAGGGCCCTGCGCCAGCGGCTCCGCGAGGTCGTCCTCGAGGGCGCCGAGCCGGACGAGCGCACGGCCGGACTCATCGCCCTGATCCACTCGGCCAAGCTGCACCGGCTCGCCTTCCCCGACCGGCAGCCCGACGAGGTGACCGCCCGGATGGCGGAGATCGCCGCCGGCCGGTGGGCGGCCGAGAGCGTCCGGGCCGCCATCCGCGACATGCAGGCCGCGATGGTGACGGTGACCGTCGTGACGGTCCTGACGGCCACCTCCTGACGGCCACCTCCGGAGGGCCGCCTCCGGCGTGTTCCTGCCGCTCAGGCGCTGGGTGCCGGGCCCGCGACCGGGTAGTCGTACGAGGGGACGGGCGGCAGCGTGGTGAGGTCCGGGCGCCAGGCGCGCAGCACGGCCGCCGACGGGGGGTAGAGGGCCGAGGGGATCTCGGCGGGGCCGAACCACTGCCAGCGGGCGATCTTGTGCGGCTCGGTGACGGCCGGGACGCCCTCCGCCGAGGTGGTGACGGCGGCCGCCGTCAGCCGGGTCAGTCCAGCCTGCGCGTCGATCTGCACGGACAGGATCCGGATCGCTTCGGGGGCCGCCCGCAGGTCCGTCTCCTCGGCGAGTTCCCGGGCGGCGGCTCGCTCGAAGCCCTCCCCGGGGTCGACCTTGCCGCCGGGCAGCTCCCAGCGGCCGTCGTGCGCCTGGCCGAGCAGCACCCGGCCGTCCGCCGCCAGGACGACCAGTCCGACGCCGACGACGGCATGGGGCCGCGGCACGGCACGCTCGGGGTGTTCGCCGGTGGTGGTCATGGGCGTCCTTCCGATGGAGGGGTGGGCCGGGCCCGGACATGGATCCGCTCGCCCTGGGGGCCGAAGAGGCTGAGGAATTCCGCGGGCTGCGGACCCGCGTTGAAGAACGCGTGCGGGGTGCGCGTGTCGAACTCGGCGGCCTCGCCCGGACCGAGGACGAGGTCGTGCCCGCCGAGCAGCAGCCGGATGCGTCCGGCGAGGACGTACAGCCACTCGTAGCCCTCGTGTACCTGCAGTTCGGGCTGGGGCGGCGGACCTTCGAGGGGCGGGAGGATCTGCTTGAAGGCGTGCACCCCGCTGAACTTCCGGGTCAGTGGCACATAGGTGCTGCCGTGCCGGACGAAAGGGCGCGGGCGGATCCGGGGGTCCCCGGTCTCCGGGGCGCCGACCAGCTCGTCGAGCGCCACCCGGTGCGCCCTGGCCAGCGGGAGCAGCAGCTCCAGCGTCGGCCTGCGCTGTCCGGACTCCAGCCGGGAGAGGGTCGAGAGCGAGATGCCGGTGGCCTCGCTGAGCTGGGCCAACGTGGTGCCGCGCTGTCGGCGCAGGGCGCGCAGCCGCGGACCCACGGCGGTGAGCACGTCGGCGAGGTCCTCGTCCTGTTCCTCGGTGGCCATGGATCCATTTGCCACTTCGGCAAGAACATTTGTCAAGCGGGCCGCCGTGGGCGGACCCTCGAAGGCATGGACGACGCAAGCGACAACTCCTTCGACGTGGTGGTCGTGGGCGGTGGGGCCGCCGGGCTGGCCGGGGCACTGACCCTGGTGCGGGCCCGCCGTTCGGTACTGGTCATCGATGCCGGCAGCCCGCGCAACGCCCCGGCCGCGCACATGCACGGATACCTCGGGCAGGACGGGCGGAGCCCCGCCGCGCTGTTGGCCGAGGGGCGCGCGGAGGTGGCCGGGTACGGCGGGGAGATCCGGCCGGGCACGGCCGTGGCCGCGGACCGGCTGCCCGACGGGAGCTTCCTGGTGCGCTGCGGGGACGGCACGACCGTTCGGGCACGCCGGCTGCTGGTCGCCACCGGCCTGGTGGACGAGCTGCCCGCCGTGCCGGGCCTCGGGGCGCGCTGGGGGCGGGACGTGCTGCACTGCCCGTACTGCCACGGCTGGGAGGTCCGGGACCGGCCGATCGCGGTACTGGCCGACGGGCCCCTCGCCGTGCACCAGGCCCAGCTCTGGCGGCAGTGGAGCGAGCGGATCACCCTGTTGGCGCACACCTGGCGGATCACCGGCGAGGACCGGGAACTGCTCGCCGCCCTCGGGGTCCGGGTCGTCGAGGGCGAGGTGACCGGCCTCGCGGTCCAGGAGGACCGGCTGACCGGCGTGACCCTGGCGGGCGGCGCCGTGGAGGAGTGCGAGGCCCTGGTGGTCGCCCCGCGGTTCACCGCCCGCTCGGGCGTCCTCGGCAGCCTCGGCCTGCCGACCGTCGTCATGGAGCGGGCCGGCGAGGCGATCGGCACCTGCGTCGAGTCCGATCCGGACACCGGGGCCACCGCCCTGCACGGGGTCTGGGTCGCGGGCAACGCGACCTCCCCGCTGGAGAAGGTGCCGGGCGCGGCAGCCCAAGGGGTGCGGGCGGCGGTGGCCGTCAACACCGACCTGATCGAGGCGGAGACCCGGCGGGCCCTGGAGGCCCACCGCGCGGGCGCTGGCGTGTGAGCGGGGGGCGAGCGGGGGGTGAGTGGGGGCGGGAGAGGTGACCGCGCGAGCGGTTCTCGGACATCTGTGCGGGTTTCGGTCGCCTCCCGTTCGCGCAGGCTCTGGGCGGTGTGATCGTCGTACGGTCCAACGGCTCGGGGGGACGCTCCATGGCACATGTGCTGGTCATCGGCGGAGGTGTCGCGGGGGCCGCCACCGCCCTGCTCGCGGCGCGGCACGGACACACGGCGGAGGTCTTCGAGCGCGATACGCGGGCCCCGGGCACGGCGCTCGACCGTGACTTCTTCGGCTGGCGGCGGCCGACCGTACCGCAGGCCGCCCAGCCGCACGTGCTGCTCGGAGCCGCCCGCAACGTCCTGCGCGGCGATCTGCCCGACGTCCACGAGGAGATGCTCCGGCTCGGCGCCCGCGAACGGCACGAGCTCGACTGGTTCGACGTACGTCCGCCCGCGCGGCCGGGCGACGACGACCTCGTGATGCTCCAGGCCCGGCGCATCGTGCTGGAGAGTGCCCTGGCCACGGCGCTGCGCGCGGAACCGGGGGTCGTCGTCCGGTACGGGGAACCGGTCAACGGGCTGATCACGGCCCCGGGCTCGTCCGAGGGCGCCGTGATCCAGGTGACGGGAGTGACCACCGAGACCGGGAGTTACCCGGGGGACCTCGTTGTGGACGCCGGCGGGCGGCGCGGCGGCACCGAACGCAGGCTGGCCGAGGCCGGCTGCCGACCACCCCTCGTGGAACGGCACCGCACCGGGCTCGCGTACTTCTGCCGCTGGTACCGGCTGCCCGAAGGCATGGACGAGGGGCCGCGCCGGCCGTGGGCGGTGACCGGCGGGCCCTTCGCCGGGTGCGCCGTCTTCCCGGCCGACAACCGGGTGTTCGCCGTGACCCTGTTCGTGCACACCGCGGACACCACGCGCTCGGCCCTGCGCGACCCTGCCGTCTTCGAGGCGGCGGCACGCGCCTTCCCGCCCGGCGCGGCCTGGCTGGGACTAAGCGCCGAGCCGCTGTCGGGCGTCCTGGCCACGGCGAGCCTGGACAACCGGTGGAGCGCGCTGGTCGACGAGGCGGGGCCGGTCGTGACCGGGCTGGTGCCGGTCGGGGACTCGATCACGCACACCAACCCGACCCTCGGACAGGGCACCTCGCTCGCGCTGTGGGCCGCGCGCAGGGTGGCCCGTACGGCGCACCGGGACCCGGGATCGACGCGGTACGCCGCCGATCACCACGCCTGGGCGGAGCGCACCCTGAAGCCGTGGTTCGACTTCCAGGTCGTCGCGGACGCGGCGATCGGCGAGCGCTTCGCGACCCGGGCGATGCGCGGTGGGACGGCGCGCGAGGTGTCCGCGCTGTTCGACTGCGCGCTGGAGGATCCGGTGGTGATGCGGGCGCGGGCGAGGGTCCGGCACCTGGCGGAGCCGCCGGAGCGGGCGTACGCGGATCCGGAGATCCGCGCCCGGGTGACGCGCTGGCTGGCGGATCGGCCGCACTACGCGCCGAACGTTGCGGGGCCGGACCGGGAGGAGTGGGAGAAGCTGACGGCGGGCTGAGGCGAGGCGGCGGCGGCGTCGGCGTCGTGGCGGGGGCGGGGGCGGGGGTCGCTCGGTCGGCGGCGGCCGCTCAGCCGGATGCGGTGTCGGCGGCCGGGCCGGTGGTGGGGCCTGTGGTGGGGCCGGTGGTGGGGCCGAGCACCTCGGCGAGGTCGTAGCCGACGACCTCCTCCAACTGGGCGTAGGTGCAACTCTCGGGCGTCCGGTCGTCCCGCCAGCGGTGGAACTGGGCGGTGTGACGGAAGCGGTCGCCCTCCATGTGGTCGTACTTCACCTCCACGACCCGCTCGGGTCGCAGCGGCACCCAGGACAGGTCCTTCTTGCCGGTCCAGCGGCTCTGCGCGCCGGGCAGCCGGGCGCTCTCGTGGGCGGACTCCTCGGCCCAGGCGGCCCACGGGTGGCCGGTCGGGTCGGGCATCCGCAGGGGTTCGAGTTCCTCCACCAACTCGGCGCGGCGCTTCATGGGGAAGGCGGCGCACACGCCCACGTGCTGGAGGGCGCCGTGGGCGTCGTACAGGCCGAGCAGCAGCGATCCGACAATCGGACCGCTCTTGTGGAAACGGAAACCTGCGACGACGACGTCGGCCGTACGTTGGTGTTTGACCTTGAACATGAGGCGGGCATCGGGCCGGTAGCGGAGATCGAGCGGTTTGGCGATCACCCCGTCGAGCCCGGCGCCCTCGAACCGCTCGAACCACTCCTGCGCGAGCGCGGGATCGGTGGTCGCGGGCGCGAGATGAACGGGGGGCCGAGCGGTGGAGAGGGAACGGACGAGGGCGACACGGCGGTCGGCGAGCGGGCTGTCGAGCAGCGAGTCGTCGCCGAGGGCGAGCAGGTCGAAGGCGACGAAGCTGGCGGGCGTGGTCTCGGCCAGCAGGGCGACGCGGGACTGCGCGGGATGGATCCGCTCGGTCAGCCGGTCGAAATCGAGGCGCCCGCCATGAACGATGACGATCTCGCCGTCCATGACGCAACGGCTCGGCAGGTTGTCCTTCAGAGCTTCCACCAGCTCGGGAAAATACCGGGTGAGGGACTTGCCGGTGCGGCTGCCGAGCTCGATCTCATCGCCGTCGCGATGCACGATGGCCCGGAAGCCGTCCCACTTGGCCTCGTACTGCATACCGGGCGGGATCTTCGCCACGGACTTGGCGAGCATCGGTTTCACGGGCGGCATCACTGGCAGATCCATGCCTCCGATTCTGCGGTGGTACGTCCAGACCCGCCCGGTATGCGCGCATGACCGGGCCCGCCTACCGTGGCGCACATGGGTGCTGCCGGTAATGCGATCGAGCTGGACGCGGGCGGGCGGACGGTACGGCTGTCCAGCCCGGACAAGGTGTACTTCCCGGAGCGCGGCCTCACCAAGAGGGATGTGGCCGAGTACTACCTGGCGGTGGCACCCGGCATCACACGCGCCCTGCGCAACCGGCCGACGACCCTGGAGCGCTTCCCGGACGGGGTGGAGGGCGAGTCCTTCTTCCAGAAGCGGGCGCCGAAGAACCTTCCCGACTGGATCCCCACTGCCCACATCGCGTTCCCGAGCGGCCGCTCGGCCGACGAGATCTGCCCGACCGAACCGGCCGCCGTCCTGTGGGCGGCCAACCTGGGGTGCCTCACCTTCCACCCGTGGCCGGTGCGGCGCGAGGACACCGACCGCCCCGACGAGCTCCGGATCGACCTGGATCCGCAGCCGGGCACCGACTACCACCACGCGGTGGCGGCCGCCCATGAACTGCGCGCCCTGCTGGAGGAGCTCGGTCTGCGGGGCTGGCCCAAGACCTCGGGCGGTCGCGGGCTGCACGTCTTCGTGCCGATCGAGCCGCGCTGGACCTTCACCGAGGTCCGCCGGTGCGCCATCGCCCTCGGCCGGGAACTGGAGCGCCGAATGCCGGGCAAGGTCACGACGGCCTGGTGGAAGGAGGAGCGCGGCGAGCGGATCTTCGTCGACTACAACCAGACGGCACGCGACCGCACGATCGCCTCGGCCTACTCCGTCCGCCCCCGCCCGCACGCCCCGGTATCCGCGCCGCTGCGCTGGGACGAGGTGGACGACGCGGAACCCCGCGACTTCGACATCGTGACGATGCCGGCCCGCTTTGCCGAACTGGGCGATCTGCACGCCGACATGGACGAGCACGCCTTCTCCCTGGACGCGGTACTGGAACTCGCGGCCCGCGACGAACACGAGCACGGTCTGGGGGACATGCCCTACCCCCCGGACTACCCGAAGATGCCGGGCGAGCCCAAGCGCGTCCAGCCCAGCCGGGCGAAGCACGAGGACTGACGGGCGGCGGGCGCCACGCGGCGGCATCCTGCTCCGAAACACGTGCGCGCGGCCGGGTTCCAGCACGAATTCCCGTTGCGCGGCTGACGGTCGTGTGGTGCTGCTGCTGGGCCGACACGGCCGTCGAGGCGGCAGGGGCGCGGTCCGCGTCCCTGCCGCCTCCGACACCACGAGCCGGCCTGCTCAGACCGAGGAAGGCCAGAGTCTCGATGGCCGATGGCGGGTCATTACAGGACCTTGTACGTCAGCTCGTACAGGGCCAGAGACAGCGCGCCGATTGCCTGCGTTCGTTCTCCGAGGCCTACCTCGGAGGGGATAATCTTCGCCCCTCCGATGAAGCTGGATTTGCTGGCTGCTTCGTTCACTTCGTGCAGGACGATGTCGATCGGCGCTTGGTTGACGAACGGCACGAACCGCTCGTCGAATTCGAACACGTCCCCTACGCGCATGCGCACCTTTTCGAAGGTGCCGCCGTCACCCCTGCCGACGAGGATCTCGTCCGCACCATCCGGGTCCTGAACTCTTTTCGCCTCCAGGAACAGAAGCTTGGCGAAAGCTGCACCTGCCATGTTGATCCTCCTGAATTTCCGTGTTCACCAACTTACTTTTCAGTCATAGCGCACATGTTCAGTCGACGAGCATGCCGTGAGGTTCCCTCTGCCGTGCGGGAGTGGTCGACCCGCTGGCCAGAGCCGGGTTGACGTGGTTTCAGGTCCACCGGTTCGGCCGTTGCCTGATCGGCGTAGCGAGACTTGTCGCCCCCTGGATCGGACTGAGCCACAGGTCGCGAAAGCTGCGGGAATTCCTCGGGGCGGCGCCGCCGTCGGAGACGGCCGTCGGCGGGCGCCGACCCGGGCGCCGTTCAAGAGCACTCTCGGAACGCCTCGACAGTGGCGTCCTCGAGTGAATTCACCTGGCGCCTGCCCCGGATGCCCGGGGGAAGCTGGTGACGCTCAGAAACAACACGAACGATCGTGCTAATATCCCCTCATTGGCTTGCCATCGGCATCTGGCCGCCCTGAGGAGAATTCCGGAGAACCCGCACATGCACCCCATGGCTTCACTCCTGAGCACCACCCTCAACATCACCAGCCGGCTCGCCCCGGGCCTGGCCGGGCCCCGGGCCTTCGCACTCTTCGTCAAGCCCCTCGGGCGCGCGCGACTACGGCCCGAGGAGGCGGAGGTGATGGCGCGGGCGGAGACCGGGAGGATGGTGGTGCACGGCACGGCCGTGACCACCTACCGGTGGGGGGACGGGGACGGGCCCGTACTGATCGTGCACGGCTGGTCCTCGCGCGCCTCACGGTTCGCCGGCTTCGTCGAGGCCCTGCGCGCCCAGGGCCGTACCGTGATCGCCTTCGACGCGCCCGGGCACGGGGAGTCGGACGGTCAGTTCTCCACGATCCTCGACTACCGCGCCATCATCGGCCGACTGCACGCGCAGCACGGTGACTTCTCGGCCGTCGTGGCCCACTCCTTCGGCGTGGTCGCCACCTTCTCCATGCTGAACGACGGCATACCGGCCGATCGCGTCATCGGTATCGGAGGCGTGGCCCACTTCGACTATCTCGTCGAGCGGTTCCGGGCCGGGCTGAACCTCGGCGAGGGAGTCGGCCGCGCCCTGCGCACCCATGTCGAGCGCCGACTCTTCCCCGGTGACCCCGACATCTGGCAGCGTCTCGACGCCCGCCGTCGCCTTCCCGGCACGCGGGCGCCGATCCTCCTCTTCCACGACACGGAGGACGACGTGATCGACCCCGCCCAGTCCCGCGCGATCGCCGCCGCCTACGGCCCGCAGGCCCACCTGATCGAGACAACGGGCCTCGGCCACCGCCGCATCCTGTCCGACCCCGACATCATCGCGACCACGGTCGATTTCGCGCTGTCCGAGCCCGAGCCCGCCCCTGCGACCGTGCGGCGCGGGTGACGAGCGGGGTCAGGAAGGCGAGCTGAACGCCGGCGGTCGTTCCGGGAGTTCGTCCGGAGCGGTCGCCACCGCGCGCAGCCGACGGAGGATCCCCCGGCCGGCCCGCTCGTACGCCAGCGGGTCGCCGTGCAGGACGGAATGCGCGTTGGCCAGTTCCATCAGGGCCGTCAACTCGAAGGCGACCTGCGGTACCTCGTCCGCGTCGGACGCGTCCCGGAACCCGCCCGTCAGCCGCGCCTCGTCCAGCAGCCGCTCGATGTAACGCGTCCAGTCGGCCCGCGCCTTGGCGATCTCGTCCCGTACCGGACCGGGGCGGGCGTCGAACTCCGCGGAGACGGAGTAGAAGAAGCACCCGCCGGGGAACACCCGGCGCCCGGAGTAGTCGAGCCAGCGCTCGCACAGCCGCCACACCTTGGCGAGACCGTCGGGGTCCCGGTGCACCGGCCGCACCACCTCGTCCTTGAACACGTCCACGGCGGCACGGACGGTGGCGAGCTGCAGGTCCTCCTTGGAGCCGAAGAGCGCGAACACCCCACTCTTGCTCAGGCCGAGATCCGTGGCGATCTTCCCCAGGGACAGGCCTTCCAGGCCGTCCACGGAAGCGATGTTCATCGTGCGGTCGAGAACGACCCGCCGCGTCTGGTTGCCGCGTTCCACGCGTCCGTCAGCCATAGCACCATCTTACCGAACGCACGGTCGTTCACTCAGTGGAGGAAGGGGGCCGCTGTCAGTGGCGGGTGCGATGCTCGACGAGGCAGAACAGCGGACGGCGCACGAAGTGCCAGGGTCGGAAGGAGAGCGGACCATGCTCACCAGCTCACGCCCGACATCGGTGGCGCCGCCGGGTTCGACGGGCCACGGTTCGGGCGGGACTTCCAGGCCGGCAGCGAGGAGGTCGGCGGGTACGGGATGTTCCACCTCGACGGTACGACCGTCGCGGAGAGCGCGGACGCGGACGCGACGGCCGCCGCCGTGACCAAGGCACGCGGCACGGTGACGTTCGGCCACGTGGCGACATGCGCCGCCCCGGCGGGAGTGGGCTGCGGAGTGTGGCAACCGAGGATGAACACCGGCTTCGGCGCGGTGACCGACGTCGGCACCTTGTACTGGACGGAGCTGTACACGGGTGACGTGGCCCTTGCCGCCGAGTTCTGCCGCGCGGTCTTCGGCTGGGAGACCACCGCGACGCCCTACGAGGGCAGTACATACACGATGGCCAAGCCAGTAGGCGCGACGGACGAAGCGGCGTTCGGCGGTCTGGTGTCGCTCTCGACAGGACCCGGTGGAGGCAGTCGAACGGCCCTACTGGATGCCGTACTTCGAAGTGGCCGACTGTGAGGCGGCGGTGGCGAAGCGCGTATGGCCCCGGTGTCAATGAAGGGAGTTGGCCAGCTCGCCAAGCCGGCGGACCCCTTCGGCGCGCGGTTCTCGGTGAAAGCCGGCACGCCCGCGCCCGGGTCATGGCGAGGTGTTGATCAGTCGTTGATCGGACGTCCATCGGCGGCGGTAAGTATCACCGGCATGTCGATTAACACCACTGCCGCATCCACTGACACCGCTTGGTACGACCTTGCCCTGTGCGCCCAGACCGGCCCCGGCTTCTTCTTCCCGGAGCCCGGCTCCTCGCTGCGCGACGCGAAGCGACTGTGCGGGGCCTGCGAGGGGCGGACTGCGTGCCTGGAGTACGCCCTGGCCAATGACGAGCGCTTCGGCGTCTGGGGCGGCCTCTCGGAGTCCGAGCGCCTGGCTCTGCGCCCCCGCCGCTGATCAGGTGCGCGTCCCTTTCCCGCTGCCACGGACCAGCCCCACGCGCCGCGCGAGGTCGAACCCCTCGCCACCGCACTCCTCCCGACGCGGTGTGTGGGGCACGACCCGCACCGGGTAATGCCCCCCGACGGGCGACACGACGCCACCGAACCGGGGGTCGCCCGCGAACCAGATCCGGTCGGGGTAGTCACCTTCCATGGTCTCGACCGGGACCGGGAACGGGATGACGCGGAACATGGCGGTGAAGTCCTCCCGGAACGGAATGGCGATGGTCGCGGGGCTCCCGGGCGGCCTGCGCGGGTGGCGGCACGGCCACTCCTGCCAGGGGTAGGCCTGGAGCACGGCGGCGACCCTGCGTCGCCGGAAGTACGTGACGACCACCCACGGCAAATAGGGCGTCCCAAGAATGATCATGATGATGAAGGCCCACGCCGCGCGGCGGCTCACGCCGGAGCAGGATAGGGCGATCAGTGGAGGAACGCCGAGGCTGAGCACCCAGATGAGGCGGCGGACCACCAGTCGCTTGTAGCCGACCACGGTCGGAGGATGGTCCCAAGCCGCCTTGGTGAGGGTGACGCTCACAGGAGTACCTCCAGGATGCGTGAGGCCCCCGAGACCATCGGCCTATGTGCAGCCGGGTCGGGGTCGGAGAAGGCGAGGGTGTGCGCGATCGCTTCGAGGATGTCCGTGTAGGCGCCCGCATGTTGGGTCGACGCAGTGGTCAGATCGAGGACGAGCAGATGTCGCCCGTCCGGATGGGTGGTCACGGCCCTGGCCTGAAAGGGGCATCGGTCCACGTCGGGCAGGGACATCGTCCCGGCGACGAGACAGCAGGGACGGGCGGACGGCAACTCGATGAACCTGCGGTCGGCGCTGGTCCACAAGGGCGAGCGGGCAATCGCCAGGGCGGTACGTGCCACGGCGAGGCGGGGGTTGGGCTGCTCGATCCGGCGTACGGTCAGGGAAAACAGTGACGTGGCGACGCCGGTCGGCTCCTCGGGATGAAATCCGAACGCAGTGTGCACGACCTCGTGCTCTGCCAGCCCCTCGAGCCCGTCCATGAGCCGGGACAACTGCTGCTGTGCCTCGGAGCCGCCCAGGGCCTCGGCGAAGGCGTCCAAGTTCGCCCTGTCCTCGGGGCCGACGTCGTAGAAGCCTGGAGGCAGACGGAACCAGACCGGCGGAAGGCTGCCCTGACGCATCATGGCCGCAACACCGACAAGACATGGCCTGACTTCCTGATGGCCGAGGGAGCGTCGTCCAGGACCCCTCGGGTGCCGTCCACCGCGGTCGAGCTTTGCTCGAGCGTCTCGCTGTCCGAGGCGTAGTCCCCTCCAGCGGTTGCCGCGCCCGTTGCTGCCACCGCCACGCCCACTCGATCCCTTGCGTCCTGAGACGACGACCGCATGGCCCATCCAGTCAGTGGACTGTCCAGCTGCCGCAGATCGTCAGAGGTGCTCCAGGCCGCTTGCCTGAACGCGCCGGCCCCAGGGGCGAGTCCCACCACCGCGCTGCCTTCGGGAGCGGCGGCCATGGCCGCTCGGGCCGCTGCCGTGCCGGCTTTCGCGCCGGAGGCCACCGCCGCCACGCCCGGGACCGCGCCGGCGGTGTCTCCCAGGAGTGTCACGCTGCTCTTCCAGAAGTCCGCGTCGAACTGGCCCTTCGTGAAGCCGTCGGACAGGGACTTGCGGAACTTCGGGTCCGAGGTGTGCATCGCCAGAGCCGCCAGGGACAGGCCGCTCCCGACGAGCATGATCGCGAGTCCGGCCGGCGGGCAGACCAGGGCAATGCCCGCCCCGATCGCGCCCAGG
Organism: Streptomyces sp. BF23-19; assembly: GCF_041106355.1. NCBI lineage: Bacteria > Bacillati > Actinomycetota > Actinomycetes > Kitasatosporales > Streptomycetaceae > Streptomyces > Streptomyces sp. BF23-19. Next base: position 24,417 of record NZ_JBGBPT010000055.1, read on the forward strand.
ATCGCCGACGCGTTCGACATCGCGTCCGCCGGGTCTTCGACGATCTTGTTCCAGATCGAGGCCAGGAGGCCCGGTTCCTTCGGGGCCAGTCGATCCGTCGCCGCGTTCAGGGTCTGTGCCACCCGGCGGGCGGCCGTGCCGTGCTCGGAGGCGAGTTCGCGGGCCAGGCGGCGGGCGTCGGTGAGGGCCTCCTCCGTCTTCGCCGCCGCGGCCCGGTCCTCGTACCGGGTGGCCAGCGCGCGGTGGGCGACCAGGGTGTCGTGCCACCCCGTGAGCCTGCGGGCCGCCTCCGCGAGGGAGGTGTGGGCCGCGCCGAGGTAGCGGGGGAGGTCCTGCGAGAGGGAGGCGCGGAAGGCGGTGGCGGCCTCGCCCTGCCAGGCCGAGCTGTGGGAGACCAGGTCCTTCACCACCCGGGAGGCCTCCCCGAGGGAGGTGGCCGAGGCGCTGAGCTTCTTGGCCAGGGCCAGGACCGTCGCGGGATTTCCGGGGGCCGGGTCGAAGCCCAGCGCCGCGTACTCAGTCACGCGCGGCCGCCGCCCGGAGGAAGGCCGCACGCACGGCCTGATCCAGCTCCGCGTACTCCGCGGCGCTGCGGTCCACGCCCTCCCGGAGGTCCTTGACGCGTTTGGTCAGCTCCTGCGTGCCGTAGGCCCAGCGTTCCTGGAAGCCGTCACACGCCGCGTCGAGGTCCGCCGTGCCCAGCTGATCGGGCCGTACGTGGTCCAGGGCGCGCCGGGCCTCCCGAAGGGAGACCAGCGAGGAGTCCAGGGCGCGCGTCAGACGGGTCAGCTGGTCGATGTCCACCTGGAGCGAGGTCATGACGCGAAACCCTGGCAGAGCGCGGCTCTGCCAGGGCAATCGGCGTCACTCGCCCGAGCGAGCGGAAATCGGTCAGCCCTTGCGGGCGGCGAGGCGTGCGGCGCGGGCGGCCAGCTTCTCGTCGAACTTACGGGCCTCGGAGTCCAGGCCGTTCATGAACAGACCGAGCTCCTCCTGAGCCTTCTGGCCCTCGGGGCCGAGGCCGTCGATGTCCATGATCTTGAGGAAGCGGATCACGGGGCTCAGCACGTCGTCGTGGTGGATCCGCAGGTTGTAGACCCCGCCGATGGCCATCTGCGCGGCCATCCGCTCGAAGCCGGGCATGCCGTGTCCGGGCATCCGGAAGTTGACGACGACGTCGCGCACGGCCTGCATGGTGAGGTCCGGGGCGAGCTCGAAGGCCGCGCCCAGCAGGTTGCGGTAGAAGACCATGTGCAGGTTCTCGTCCTGCGCGATGCGGGCCAGCATCCGGTCGCAGACCGGGTCACCGGACTGGTGGCCGGTGTTGCGGTGCGAGATGCGGGTCGCGAGCTCCTGGAAGGCCACGTACGCCACCGAGTGCAGCATCGAGTGACGGTTGTCGGACTCGAACCCCTCCGACATGTGCTGCATGCGGAACGCTTCGAGCTTGTCCGGGTCCACGGCGCGCGAGGCCAGCAGGTAATCGCGCATCACGATGCCGTGGCGGCCCTCCTCGGCGGTCCAGCGGTGCACCCAGGTGCCCCAGGCGCCGTTGCGGCCGAAGAGCGACGCGATCTCGTGGTGGTAGCTGGGGAGGTTGTCCTCGGTCAGCAGGTTCACGACCAGCGCGATCTTGCCGATGTCGGTGACCTTGGACTGCTGCGGGTCCCAGGCCTCGCCGTCCTCGAAGAAGCCGGGGAAGTTCCGGCCCTCGCTCCACGGGACGTACTCGTGGGGCATCCAGTCCTTGGTGACCTTCAGATGGCGGTTGAGCTCCTTTTCGACCACCTCTTCCAGCGCGAACAGCAGCTTGGCGTCCGTCCACGCCTCCGAGCTGCCGAGGTGGGGAGAGGTGATCGTCACGGGTACTCCTGGGTGTAAAGCGAACTACCTACGGTTCCGTAGCCTACGGAGTCGTAGGTTAAGCGTGACATCAAGGCCAGCCAACCCCCCGGTAGGTGTATGTCCGGTTACATCCAGTTATCTATGCAGTTTATGAGTGGCCTGAGCGGGGTTTGAGGGGCCGAAATCACGCCGGCAGGTGGCTCGTGAGCCCCGTTTCGACGCGAAAAAATTGGTTCCGCTTCACCGGCGGCCGGCGCTGATCCGGCCCCTCGCCGCTCACGCGCGGGCAGGCCGACGGGGGTCGAGCGCGGGCGCGGGGCCGAGCTCGAACGCGCAGATCTCCATCCCCGCGAACGAAGTGTGCTCGCGGTCGAGCTGCAGGCACACGAGGGGGGTGTCCCCGTCGTCGAGATGGATCCAGGAGTTGTCCGCGCGGTCCGCGGGTGCGGTGCGGAGGTAGGCGCAGGTCCGGCTGCAGGTGCACCAGCCGTGGAACCGCAACCGTGCCACACCCTGCGCCAGAGCCGGCTCGTCCTCGGCCGCCAGCTTTGAAGCCAGGAACGACACCAGGGCGGGATAGACGTCGGAGAGCAGCGGCAGCGGGTGCGGGTCCGGGTGCGGCACCGGCGTCGACGGCGGGGCCGGTACCGGCCCCACGGGCGACGCCGACGAGCTGTCACTCACCCGACCACAGCGTTTCCCGGACCTCCTCGGCCGTGGTCGGCCGCAGCTCGCCGTCCAGCAGGAGCCATCGGGTGATGCCGATCGACTCCAGGAACGGCACGTCGTGGCTCGCCACCACGAGCGCGCCCTCGTACGACTCCAGCGCGTCGGTCAGCTGCCGCACGCTCGACAGGTCCAGGTTGTTCGTCGGCTCGTCCAGCATGAGCAGCTGCGGAGCCGGCTCCGCCAGCAGCAGGGCCGCCAGTGTCGCCCGGAAGCGTTCGCCGCCCGAGAGCGTGCCGGCCGGACGGTCCGCCCGGGCGCCGCGGAACAGGAAGTGCGCGAGCCGGGCCCGGATCAGGTTGTTCGTGGCCTGCGGGGCGAACCGCGCCACGTTCTCCACCACCGAACGGCTCTCGTCCAGTACGTCGAGCCGCTGCGGCAGGAACCGCGTCGTCACGTGCGCCACCACCGCCCCGGACTCCGGCGCGAGCTGCCCCGCGATCGTGCGCAGCAGGGTGGTCTTGCCCGAGCCGTTGCGGCCCACCAGGGCGATCCGCTCCGGACCCCGCAGTTCCCACTCGCCCGGTACGGCGGCCCCGTGGGCCAGGCGCAGATCGCTCAGCGTCAGGACCTGCCGTCCCGGCGGGACCTGGGTGGCGGGCAGTTGGATCCGGATCTCGTCGTCGTCGCGTACCGCCTCCACCGCTTGGTCCAGGCGTTCTTTCGCCTGCGCCAGCTTCTCGGTGTGCATGATCCGGTGCTTGCCCGCCGACTCCTGGGCCGCGCGCTTGCGCGCGCCCATCACGATCTTCGGCTCGCGCTTGTTCTCGAACATCTTCTGTCCGTACCGCTTGCGCCGCGCCAATTTGACCTGCGCGTCGGCCAGTTCGCGCTTCTGTCGGTGCACGTCGGCCTCCGCGACCCGGACCATCCGCTCGGCGGACTCCTGCTCGGCGGCGAGCATCTCCTCGTAGTCCGTGAAGTTGCCGCCGTACCAGCGCACTTCGCCGTCGCGCAGGTCGGCGATCTGGTCGACCCGCTCCAGCAGTTCCCGGTCGTGGCTGACCAGGAGCATCACCCCGGACCAGGATTCGACCGCCGCGTACAGCCGGCTACGGGCCCGCAGGTCCAGGTTGTTGGTGGGCTCGTCCAGCAGCAGGACGTCGGGGCGGGCGAGCAGCAGGGCGGCCAGCCGCAGGAGTACGGACTCACCGCCCGAGAGCTCGCCGACGGTGCGGTCCAGACCGATCCGGGCGAGACCGAGCTGGTCGAGCGTGGCCAGGGCCCGCTCCTCCACGTCCCAGTCGTCGCCGACGGCCGTGAAGTTCGCCTCGGTGGCCTCACCCGCCTCGATGGCGTGGAGCGCGGCGCGGGTGGTGCGGATACCGAGTGCCTCGTCCACGCGCAGCGCGGTGTCGAGGGTGATGTTCTGCGGGAGGTGACCGACCGAGCCGGCGATGGAGGACTGGCCCTCGGTCGGGGTCAGTTCGCCGGCGATCAGCTTCAGCAGGGTCGACTTCCCGCAGCCGTTGAGCCCGATCAGGCCGGTGCGGCCAGGACCCACGGTGAGTTGGAACCCGTCGAAGACGGGAGTGCCGTCGGGCCAGTCGAAGGACAGGGCGGAGCAGGTGATGAAAGCAGGGGCATGACTCATGGAGGCCTCCAGGTTGCGTGAGTGGTGCGTGCAACGCGGGGAGACAGCCGACGGTTCAGCCGCAGGGCGTGGTGGTCGGTGTCTCGAACCTCAGACGAGCAATGTCCTGCTCCGTTTCGACGGGGATGGGCCGTCTTCGAAGCTACGGGCGGCCGTGACCGCCCGCAATCGAATTACTCAGCAGGTGTCCCTCATCAGCTCGGCCAGGCTGTGGTCCATGTCCAGGTAGAGGTGTTCGAGGCCGGGCGGCACCACGGTCGCCGCCCGCTCCAGGAAGCGGTGCAGCTCCGCCGTCAGCATCAGCACGATCGCGACGCCCTCGGTCGCGTGGAACTCGATGGTGGTCCGGTCGCCGTCGTACGGGCGCACCCGTACGTCGCCGTAGCCCGACGGGCGGTCCAACCCGGACTCCAACAGCTCGCGCGAGAAGGTCCACGAGACCTCGACGCCTTCCAGCGTGGCGGGGGCCGGGAAGGCCATGCGCACGGCGAACGGATCCGCGCGGTCGTAGCAGAGGGTGACGGGCACGGTCTCGACCTTCGGCGCGGTGGCGACCAGACGGGCCTGTGCGGCCTGCTCGATGACAGTGATCAAGGCTCACTCCCTTGCGGCGGATCTGCTGCCGGACTGTGGGTGGGGCCCGGCAACCCGATAGACGCCGGAATCGGCAAATCCGTGCATGGGCCGTTGCGTGAGCTGTGTCACCGATTGGCTTGAACCACTCCGTGTGATCGCACAGAGTGACCGGACGGGTGATGTGCCCGAAGGCGGCCCCGCACCGCGACGGGTCCGGGGCGCCTCGGAGAAGGGCTGGTAACCGATCACTCCACAGGCGTAAGGGTCCGCATCGAGGCCGCGTAGAGGGCGGCGGAGACGGTCATGCCGACCGGCAGGGAGAGGTCGATGCCGCCCAGGGCCGAGGCGATCGGCCCGGTGTAGAGGGTGTTGACGCACAGGGCGGCCGCGCCCACCCCGGCCGCGAGCGCGAGGGCGCCGGCGAGATGGACGCCCCCGGTGTACCAGAAGGGGCTGCCGGTGCTCTCGTCGGCCAGCGCCCGGCCGTCGTAGCGGAACCGGCGCGCCAGGATGTCGGTCGCGTAGATCGCCATGACCGGGCCGATCAGGACGACGATCAGCTGCAGGGAGTTGCTGACGGTGTCCAGGAGGTTCGAGACGAGCAGGCCGTACAGGGTCAGCGCGACGGCGACGGCCCCGTCGAACAGGACGCTGACGGAGCGTCGGACGGGCCGGATCGCCCTCGGCCGCCGCGCCGACCTGACGGTCCTCGCCGACGACCCGCTCACCGTCCCCGCCACCGAACTGCCGCACCTGCCCGTGCTCCTCACCGTCGTCGACGGCGGCGTGACCCACCGCGACGCGAGCCTGTGACCCGGGTACGGGGGCTGTGACAGGTGTGGCGGCAGGGGCCGGAAGGCGCTCTGGACGGCGCATCCGGGGTGCGTTAGCTTCCGGCGCCATGAGACTTCTGGAACTCGGAATCGGTATGTGCGCGGCAGCCCTGGTCGTGGGGGTACTGGCCGCCCCCGCCCAGGCCGATGCGGCCCCGGCCCCAGACCCGGCCCCGGTGGCGCAGGACTTACGCGGCGCCGGCTGGGCCCTGAAGGACACCGGGAAGGGCGACGTACGGTTCCGCGGGCTCGCGGCGGTCACCCGGACCACGGCCTGGGTGGCCGGTTCCAAGGGGACCGTGCTGCGCACGGGGGACGGCGGTCGCAGCTGGCGTGACGTTTCGCCACCCGGCGCGGCCGCGGAGGGCCTGGAGTTCCGCGACATCGAGGCCTTCGACGCGCGGCGCGCGGTGGCCCTGTCCATCGGGGAGGGCGAGGCCTCCCGCGTCCTGCGCACCGAGGACGGCGGAGCCACTTGGACCGAGGCCTTCCGCAACCCCGACCCGCGCGCCTTCTACGACTGCCTCACCTTCTTCGACGCCCGGCACGGTCTGGCGATGAGCGATCCGGTGGACGGGAAGTTCCGCATCCTGGCCACCGACGACGGCGGCCGCACCTGGCGGGTCCTGCCGAGCGAGGGCATGCCCGAGGCACTGCCGGGCGAGGCGGGCTTCGCCGCGAGCGGCCAGTGCCTGGTGAGCTCCGGCCCGCGCGACGTGTGGCTGGCCACCGGCGGCGGGGCGCAGGCCCGGGTGCTGCACTCCGCGGACCGCGGCCTGACCTGGCGGGTCGCCGAATCCACCGTCCCGGCGGGCGATCCGGCGCGCGGGGTCTTCGCCCTCGCCTTCCGGGACCGTACGAGGGGACTCGCGGTCGGTGGTGACTACCGCACCGGGCAGGCCTCCCCGCAGGCCGCGGCCGTGTCCGCCGACGGGGGACGCACCTGGCGCCAGGCCGCGACACCGCCGCCGGCCTACCGCTCGGGCGCGGCCTGGTTCCCGTACAGCCGGGGGACGGCGCTCGCGGTGGGGCCCACCGGCACCGATGTGACCACGGACGGGGGTCGCGGCTGGCGGTCCCTGGAGGCGGGCTCCTTCGACACGGTCGACTGCGCGGCGGACACAGGATGCTGGGCGGCGGGGGAGAAGGGACGGGTGGCGCGGCTGGAACGACGCCGCTGATCAGCCCGCCGCGGCCGGCGGGGCCGGGGGCGCGGGCGGCGCCGGGGTGGTGACGAGGTCCATGCCCGGGTAGCGCCCGGCGGTGAAGCCCGCTGCCCGGTAGACGGGCTCGCCGTCCGGGCTGGCGTGCAGCTGGACGTAGTGGATGTCGATGTCGTCGAGCCAGGCGACCAGCGCGTCGACGATCCGGCGGCCGTGGCCCCGCCCGCGGGCGGGCGCGTCGGTGACGATCCCGTCGAGGTAGCCGCGCCGGCCGTCGGTCCACAGCGGCCCGGGCAGGTGGTAGGTGACCCAGGCCATGCCGGTGGCGAGCAGCGGTTCGCCGGGAGCTCCGCCGACGACCAGGCAGCGTACGTCGGGGCGGTCGCCGACGCGTTCGAGGAACCAGGTGCGGGCGACCTGTCGCCAGGCGGCGTCGGCGGGCCCGGGGTCGACCCCGAGGGAGTCGAGGGCGGCGGCGCGCAGGCGTATGAGCTCGGGGACGTCGGCGGGGACGGCGGGGCGGGGCTGCATGGACACTCCGGCGGGAGGGGACGGCCGAGCGGGTCGGACGGCGGGGGAGGGAACGGCCGAGGGGACGGCCGAGGGGACGGCCGAGCGGGGCGGACGGCGGGGGAGGGGACGGCCGAGGGGGGCGGACGGTGGCCCGGGCCGGAGGCCGGCCGGCGCCGTCCCCCGGCGCGCTACACGATCGGGTTCTCCCGCACCGTCGACAGGTCCGCGGAGGTCTTCGTGGCGATGAACTCGGTGATGGCGTAGGTACAGACATCCGCCACCACGAAGGGGTCCTCGGCCGCGATCCGCTCGATCTCGGCCCGGGACACCCCGCCGGCCAGGATCACGCCGCCGTCGCGCGGGACCTTGCGCCCCGACGCGAGGAACACGCCGGCGGCGTAGTAGCCGTCCAACCAGGCGATGTGAGCGTCCATCTGTTCTTCGACGGACTCGAGGGGGGCGGTGTAGCTGAGCTCCATGACGAACATGATCGCCAGGCTACTCTCGCTCCATCATGACGAGTGTGAAGACCCCCGCCGACGAGGCCGAGGCCCGGGCGATACAGGACGAACTACGCCATCAGGTCGTGCTCACCGAGCCCGGCCCGCCACCCGGCCGCGGCCTCGTCACGGGAGTGGACGTCGCCTACGACGACGCGCGCGACCTGGTCGCCGCCGCGGCCGTGGTGCTCGACGCCGCCACCCTGGAGGTCGTCGAGGAGGCCACCGCCGTCGGGCACGTCAGCTTCCCCTACGTGCCCGGGCTGCTCGCGTTCCGCGACCTGCCGACCGTACTGGCCGCCCTCGACTCCCTGAAGACCGGGCCCGGCCTCGTCGTCTGCGACGGCTACGGCCTCGCGCACCCCCGCGGCTTCGGCCTCGCCTGCCACCTCGGGGTGGTCACCGGACTCCCGGCCATCGGCGTCGCGAAGAACCCGTTCACCTTCACCTACGAGGAACCGGGCGCCCGGCGGGGCGACAGCGCCGCGCTGCTCGCGGCCGACGGGACCGAGGTCGGGCGGGCGCTGCGCACGCAGGACGGGATCAAGCCGGTCTACGTGTCCGTCGGGCACCGGGTCTCGCTGGACAACGCCTGCGCGCACGCCCTGGCCCTGAGCCCCCGCTTCCGGATCCCCGAGACCACCCGCCATGCCGACTCCCTGTGCCGCCGGGCGCTGCGGGAGGCCTCCTGAGGCACCCGGTCCGGGTGCCCCGGCCGGTGGGCGATCGGCCGACCGCCCGTCAGCGGGCGTCCGCCACCCGGAAGGTGATCCCGGCCTTCTGGAGGCGGGCGATCAGGGCGTCGCCCATCGCCACGGCCGTCGTCAGCTGTCCGGCCACCTCCGGCAGGGCGTCGTGGGCCAGGCACAGCGCCGACTCGGCCAGCATCTTCGCCGTCTCCCCGTAGCCGGGGTCGCCGCCCGCGACCTCCGTGAACACGCGCCGGCCGCCGCCCTCGCCCACGAACCGTACGGTGAACCAGCTGCGCGCGCGGCGTTCCGCGTCCGGTCCCTGGCCCGGCTCCCAGCGGTTCATCAGCCACCGCCGGGCCGGCGGCACCTGGGCCAGGGCCACCGTCGCGCCCAGCGCCGCCGTACCGCCCACCGCGACGGGCAGGTGCTTGACGGAGGCGTAGTGCCGGTAGCGGAAGTCCGGGCCGTAGCGCTCCAGCGCGGCCGCCGACCGGGCCACGATCCGCGGATCCAGCGAGGGCAGCGGCATCGCCCACGTCCCGGTCTCCCGGCTGAACCGCGGTGCCCCCACCGGCCCGCGGGCCCGCCGCCCCAGCAGCCGGGGCTCGTGCAGCCGGCGCTCGCGCGCCGCGGCCAGGGTCTGGGGGCCGCGGCTCAGCGCGGTCAGCGCGGAGGCCAGGGTGCCGCCGGAGAAGAAGGCGTTGGACCGCATGAACCCGTCGACCGCCAGCGGGACCCCCTGCGGCAGCCGCCGGACCGTGAAGTACGCCCCGAGGTCGGCCGGGATCGAGTCGAAGCCGCAGGCGTGCACGATCCGCGCCCCGGTCTCCCGGGCCCGTGCGTCGTGCTCGACGTACATGCGGTCCACGAACTCCGGCTCGCCCGTGAGGTCCACGTAGTCCGTGCCCGCCTCGGCGCAGGCGGCCACCAGTTCCGCCCCGTACCAGATGTACGGGCCCACGGTCGTGGCCAGCACCCGGGTGGACGCGGCCAGCTCCCGCACGGCCGCGGGGTCCTGGGCGTCGGCCCGCAGCAGCGGCAGCCGCGCGCACGCCGGGTCGATCGAGGCCAGCCGTTCGCGCAGCCGCTCCAGCTTCGCGGTGTCCCGGCCGGCGAGGGCCCACCGGCAGCCGGCGGGCGCGTGCGCGGCGAGGTACTCGGCGGTGAGCGCGCCCACGAACCCGGTGGCGCCGAACAGCACGACGTCGTAGGCGCGTTCCGGCCGGTCGTGCGGGACAGTTGCGTTCATGAACGGCTCCTCCCAGGGGGTGTCGGTGGCCGAGGCTAGCGTGATGCTCGGCCGCCGGTACGAGCGGGTACGGCGCGCCGGGTGGGGGAGAGCGGCGCGCGGAGCCGGACGCTCCGGGGTCGGGCGATCCCCCGGGAGCCCCGCCCGGGGGCTTGTGTTCGATGGGCCACGTTCCTAGCATCACTGGTGTTACATCAGTTGTGTCACACAGCCGCACACCACGCACACCACGCACACCAGAGCCGCTGGGGGCCCGATGGCAGTGACAGGGAACGGGAACCGGGACGCGAGCGGGTCCGGCCCGCTCGCCGGGGTGCGCGTCGTCGAACTGGCGGGCATCGGCCCCGGACCGTTCGCCGCCATGCTCCTCGCCGACCTGGGCGCCGACGTCGTACGGGTGGACCGGCCCGGCGGTGGCGGGCTCGCGGTCGATCCGGCCTACGACATCACCAACCGCGGCAAACGGTCCGTCCTGCTCGACCTCAAGTCCGCCGACGGACCCGCCCGGGTCCTCGACCTGGTCGAGCGGGCCGACGTGCTCCTCGAAGGGTTCCGGCCGGGGGTCGCCGAGCGCCTCGGGGTCGGACCGGACCGGTGCCACGCCCGCAATCCGAAGCTCGTCTACGGCCGGATGACCGGCTGGGGCCAGGACGGCCCGCTCGCCGAGACCGCCGGGCACGACATCGCGTACATCGCCGTCACCGGCGCACTGGGCATGATCGGGAAGCCGGGGGAGCCGCCGGCCGTACCCGCCAACCTGGTCGGGGACTACGCGGGCGGCTCGCTCTACCTGGTCATCGGGGTCCTCGCCGCCCTGCACCACGCCCGCGCCACCGGCACCGGCCAGGTCGTCGACGCGGCCATCGTCGACGGCACCGCCCACCTCACCGCCATGATCCACGGAATGATGGCGGCGGGCGGCTGGCAGGACCGCCGCGGCGCCAACCTCCTCGACGGCGGCTGCCCCTTCTACGGCACCTACGAGACCTCCGACGGCCGGTACATGGCGGTCGGCGCGCTGGAGCAGCAGTTCTACGACACCTTCGTGGAACTCCTCGGCATCCAGGACCAGGCCCCGGCCCGCAAGGACCTCGCCCGCTGGGGCGAGCTGCGGGAGGCCGTCGCCGCACGCTTCAGGACCCGTACGCGCGCGGAGTGGACGGCCGTCTTCGAGGGCAGCGACGCCTGCGTGGCGCCCGTGCTCTCGCTGCGCGAGGCCCCGGACCACCCGCACCTCGCCGCCCGCGGGACCTTCACCGACTTCGGCGGGATCGTCCAGCCCGCGCCCGCGCCGCGCTTCTCGACGACCCCGGGTGCCCTCACCACAGGACCGGCGCGGCCGGGCGCGCACACCGAGTCGGTCGCGGCCGACTGGGACGTACCGGCCCTGCTCGCGAAGGAGGAGGAGAACTGATGGAACTGTCCATGATGCTCGACTACGCCGGGGACCCGCGCCGGGCCGCCGACCAGGCCGCCGCGCTGGAGTCGGCCGGGCTCGACGCCGTATGGGTGGCCGAGGCCTGGGGGTTCGACTCCCCGACGATCATGGGCTACCTCGCCGCCCGCACCGAGCGGCTGAAGATCGGCTCGGCCATCCTCAACGTCTACTCGCGCACCCCCGGCCTCATCGCCCAGACCGCCGCCGGCCTGGACGCGCTCTCCGGCGGCCGGGCGCTGCTGGGTCTGGGCGCCTCCGGCCCGCAGGTCGTCGAGGGCTGGCACGGGATGCCGTACGACAAGCCGCTCGGCCGGACCCGCGAGACGGTCGAGCTGTGTCGGCGCATCTGGCGCCGCGAGACGATCGACCACCACGGCATCACCGACATGCCGCTGCCGCCCGAGAAGGGCGGCCGGCACGGCAAGCCGCTGAAGATCCTCACCCGGCCGGTCCGCCCCGCGATTCCCGTCTACATCGCCTCGCTCGGCCCCGCCAACGTGCGGCTGACCGCCGAGATCGCGGACGGCTGGCTGCCCACGCTCTTCATCCCGGAGAAGGCCGCCGCGGTGTGGGGCGGCCCGCTCGCCGAGGGCACCGCCAAGCGCTCGCCGGAGCTCGGCCCGCTGCAGACCGTCGCGGGCGGCCTGCTCGCCATCGGCGACGACGCGGCCGCGGTACGGGACCTCGCGCGCCCGCAGATCGCGCTGTACGTCGGCGGGATGGGCGCGGTCGGCAAGAACTTCTACAACGACCTGGCCGTCGCCTACGGCTACGAGGAAGAGGCCCGGCGGATCCAGGAGCTGTACCTCGCCGGGCGGAGGCGCGACGCCGCTGCCGCCGTCCCGGACGAGTTCTGCGAGCTGATGACGCTGTGCGGGCCCGAGGGCTACGTACGCGAGCGCGTCGAGGCCTTCCGCGAGGCGGGCGTCACCATGCTCAACGTCACACCGGTCGGCCCCGACCCGGCCAAGTTGATCGAAACCGTCAAGAGCTGGCTCTAGGGGGCCCCGATGCAACGCCGCATCTTCGACGCCGACCACGAGGCGTTCCGCGAGACCGTACGCACCTTCCTCGGCAAGGAGGTGCTGCCGCACTACGAACAGTGGGAGAAGGACGGCATCGTCAGCCGCGAGGCCTGGCGGGCCGCGGGCCGACAGGGGTTGCTGGGCCTCGCCGTCCCCGAGGAGTACGGCGGCGGCGGGAACACCGACTTCCGCTACGCCGCCGTGATCGCCGAGGAGTTCACCCGCGCGGGTGCCCCGGGGCTGGCCATCGGCCTGCACAACGACATCATCGGGCCCTATCTGACCTCGCTCGCCACCGAGGAGCAGAAGCGCCGCTGGCTGCCCGGCTTCTGTTCCGGGGAGACCATCACCGCCATCGCGATGACCGAGCCGGGCGCCGGCTCCGACCTCCAGGGGATCCGGACCACCGCCGAGGACCACGGCGACCACTGGGTGCTGAACGGCTCCAAGACCTTCATCTCCAACGGGATCCTCGCCGACCTGGTGATCGTGGTCGCGAAGACCACTCCCGAGGGCGGGGCGCACGGACTGTCGCTGCTGGTCGTCGAGCGCGGCGCGGAGGGCTTCGAGCGCGGCCGCAACCTCGACAAGATCGGCCAGAAGTCCCAGGACACCGCCGAGCTGTTCTTCAACGACGTACGCGTCCCGAAGGAGAACCTGCTCGGCGAGCTGAACGGCGCCTTCGTCCACCTGATGACCAATCTCGCGCAGGAGCGGATGGGCATCGCGATGGCCGGCATCGCGGCCGCCGAACACCTGCTGGAGATCACCACGCAGTACGTGAAGGAGCGCGAGGCCTTCGGCCGTCCGCTGGCCAAGCTGCAGCACATCCGCTTCGAGATAGCGGAGATGGCCACCGAGGTCGCCGTCACCCGGACCTTCCTCGACCGCTGCATCACCGACCACTCCAACGGCGAACTGGACCACGTGCACGCCTCGATGGCCAAGTGGTGGGCCACCGAACTGCAAAAGCGCGTCGCCGACCGCTGCCTGCAACTCCACGGCGGCTACGGCTACATGACCGAATACCGGGTCGCCCGAGCCTTCACCGACGGCCGTATCCAGACCATCTACGGCGGCACGACCGAGATCATGAAGGAGATCATCGGCCGTTCCCTGCTCGGCTGACCTCCCCCGAACCTCCCCCGGGCCCCCGGACACCTCCCCCCGGACACCTCCTCCTTGGACACCTCCGAAAGGCTTGACCAGTGAGCACCGAAGCTTACGTATACGACGCGATCCGCACCCCGCGCGGCCGCGGCAAGGCCAATGGCGCCCTGCACGGCACCAAGCCGATCGACCTGGTCGTCGGACTCATCGACGCCCTGCGCGAGCGCAACCCGGGCCTCGACCCCGGCACCATCGACGACATCGTGCTCGGCGTCGTCGGCCCGGTCGGCGACCAGGGCTCCGACATCGCCCGGATCGCGGCCATCGCCGCCGGCCTCCCGGACACCGTGGCCGGCGTACAGGAGAACCGCTTCTGCGCCTCCGGCCTGGAGGCCGTCAACCTGGCCGCCGCGAAGGTCCGCTCCGGCTGGGAGGACCTGGTCCTCGCCGGCGGCGTGGAGTCCATGTCCCGCGTCCCGATGGCCTCCGACGGCGGCGCCTGGTTCGCCGACCCGATGACCAACTGGGACACCGGCTTCGTCCCGCAGGGCATCGGCGCCGACCTGATCGCCACCATCGAGGGCTTCTCCCGGCGCGACGTCGACGAGTACGCGGCCCTCTCCCAGGAGCGCGCCGCCGCCGCCATCAAGGACGGCCGCTTCGCGAAGTCCGTGGTCCCGGTCACCGACCGCAACGGCCTGATCGTCCTGGACCACGACGAGTTCGTCCGCCCCGGCACCACCGCCGACACCCTCGCCAAGCTGAAGCCCTCCTTCGCCGACATCGGCGAGCTCGGCGGCTTCGACGCGGTCGCGCTGCAGAAGTACCACTGGGTCGAGAAGATCGACCACGTCCACCACGCCGGCAACTCCTCCGGCATCGTCGACGGCGCCTCCCTCGTCGCCATCGGCTCCCGCGAGGCGGGGGAGCGCAACGGCCTGACGCCGCGCGCCCGGATCGTCTCGGCGGCCGTCTCCGGCTCCGAGCCCACCATCATGCTCACCGGCCCCGCCCCCGCCACCCGCAAGGCCCTCGCCAAGGCCGGCCTGACCATCGACGACATCGACCTCGTCGAGATCAACGAGGCCTTCGCGGGCGTCGTCCTGCGCTTCGTCAAGGACATGGGCCTGTCCCTCGACAAGGTCAACGTCAACGGCGGCGCCATCGCGCTCGGCCACCCGCTCGGTGCCACCGGCGCGATGATCCTCGGCACGATCGTCGACGAGCTGGAGCGCCAGGACAAGCGCTACGGGCTCGTCACCCTCTGCGTCGGCGGCGGCATGGGCGTCGCCACCATCGTCGAACGCCTCTGATCCGTCCCGTTCCCCCTGCCCACCGGACCTTCTGAAACGAAAGCAGTGACCATGAGCGAGTCCACCACGATCCGCTGGGAACAGGACGAGACCGGCGTCGTCACCCTGATCCTCGACGACCCCAACCAGTCCGCCAACACGATGAACCAGGCCTTCAAGGACTCCATCGCGGCCGTCGCCGACCGCGCCGAGGCCGAGAAGGACTCCATCCGCGGCATCATCTTCACCTCCGCCAAGAAGACCTTCTTCGCGGGCGGCGACCTCAAGGACATGATCCAGCTGCGCCCCGAGCACGCGCGGATCGCCTTCGACACCGGCACCGAGATCAAGCGCTCGCTGCGCCGGATCGAGACCCTCGGCAAGCCCGTCGTCGCCGCCATCAACGGCGCGGCCCTCGGCGGCGGCTACGAGATCGCCCTCGCCTCCCACCACCGCGTCGCCCTGGACGCGCCCGGCTCCAAGATCGGCCTGCCCGAGGTCACCCTCGGTCTCCTCCCCGCCGGTGGCGGTGTCACCCGTACCGTGCGCCTGATGGGCATCGCCGACGCGCTGCTCAAGGTGCTGCTCCAGGGCACCCAGTACACCCCGCAGCGCGCCCTGGACAACGGCCTCGTGCACGAACTGGCCGCCACCCCCGAGGAGATGCTGACCAAGGCCCGCGCCTTCATCGACGCGAACCCCGAGTCGAAGCAGCCCTGGGACGTACCCGGCTACAAGATCCCGGGTGGTACGCCGTCCAACCCGCGGTTCGCCGCCAACCTCCCGGCCTTCCCGGCCAACCTGAAGAAGCAGCTGAACGGGGCCCCGTACCCGGCGCCGCGCAACATCCTGGCCTGCGCCGTCGAGGGCTCCCAGGTGGACTTCGAGACCGCGCTGACCATCGAGGCCCGCTACTTCACCGAGCTGGTCACCGGCCAGACCGCCAAGAACATGATCCAGGCGTTCTTCTTCGACCTCCAGGCCGTCAACGCGGGCCGCAGCCGCCCGCAGGGGATCGAGGCGCGGGGGGTCCGCAAGGTCGCCGTCCTCGGCGCCGGGATGATGGGCGCGGGCATCGCCTACTCCTGCGCCCGCGCGGGCATCGAGGTCGTCCTCAAGGACGTCACCGCCGAGGCCGCAGCCAAGGGCAAGGCGTACTCCGAGAAGCTGCTCGACAAGGCGCTCTCCCGGGGCCGGACCACCGAGGCCAAGCGCGCCGAGCTGCTCGCCCGGATCACCCCGACCGCCGACGCGGCCGACCTCGCGGGCTGCGACGCCGTCATCGAGGCCGTCTTCGAGGACACCTCCCTCAAGCACAAGGTGTTCCAGGAGATCCAGGACGTCATCGAGCCGGACGCGCTGCTGTGCTCCAACACCTCCACGCTGCCCATCACGGGCCTCGCGGAAGGCGTTTCGCGGCCGGTCGACTTCATCGGGCTGCACTTCTTCTCGCCCGTCGACAAGATGCCGCTGGTGGAGATCATCAAGGGGGAGCGGACCGGCGAGGAGGCCATCGCCCGCGCCTTCGACCTGGTCCGTCAGATCAACAAGACGCCGATCGTGGTCAACGACTCGCGCGGCTTCTTCACCTCGCGCGTCATCGGCCAGTTCATCAACGAGGGCGTGGCGATGGTCGGCGAGGGCGCCGAGCCCGCGTCGATCGAACAGGCCGCCGCCCAGGCCGGCTACCCGGCCAAGGTGCTCTCCTTGATGGACGAGCTCACCCTCACCCTGCCGCGCAAGATCCGCAACGAGACCCGCAAGGCCTTCGAGGCCGAGGGCAAGGCGTGGACCGAGCACCCCGCCGACGCGGTCATCGACCGCATGGTGGACGAGTTCGAGCGTCCCGGCCGCAGCGGCGGGGCGGGCTTCTACGAGTACGACGACGCCGGCAAGCGCGCCCGCATCTGGCCGGGCCTGCGCGAGCACTTCGCCAAGCCGGGGTACGAGATCCCGTTCGAGGACATGAAGGAGCGGATGCTCTTCTCCGAGGCCCTGGACACCGTCCGCTGCCTCGACGAGGGCGTCCTCACCTCGATCGCCGACGCCAACATCGGCTCCATCATGGGCATCGGCTTCCCGGCCTGGACGGGCGGCGTGATCCAGTACATCAACGGCTACGAGGGCGGCCTGGCCGGCTTCGTGGCCCGGGCCCGCGAGCTCGCCGACACGTACGGCGAGCGCTTCACCCCGCCGGCCTCGCTGGTCGCGAAGGCCGAGCGCGGCGAGACCTACGCCGACTGATCTGGTGACAGCCTCGGGCCCGCCCGCGAGCGGGCCCGAGGCGTCCCTCCGGTCAGGCCTCGGACACGGCCAGGTGGGCGAACAGCCCGTGCTGCCGGGCGCCGTCCGGGGCGGACCAGCCGGCCAGCACCCGTCGCCCCGCGCCGTCACCGGCGGGAGCGGGGCGCAGTACCCGGCACACGGTCAGGGTCGACACGGGGCCCTCCTCCATCATCGGGCCCACGGTGACGAGGCTCGCGTCGGCGGCGTCCGTCACGGTCCCGGGGCCGGTCGGGCCCGCCGACACCCCGGCCCCCTCGGTACGGACCTCGACCGTCGGGTCGGGGGTGTCGCTCTCGCTCTGGGCCTGGGCCGTCGTACGGCCCGCCAGCAGGGCCAGCAACTGCTCGACCAGGACGAAGTCGTGGGCCCCGTCGTAGATCCAGCGACGGCCCAGCACACCGTGCTCGCAGGTGCCGATCAGGCCGTCCTCGGCGCCCTTCAGCGGAGCCCCGCGGTAGGTCAGCGGGACCAGGTAGGCCACCGGCTCGTCCCCGGCGGCGTCGGTGACCACCATGAACTCGATGCCCACCTCTCCCTCGGGGTCGTCGAGCCGGAACCCGCCCGCCTTGGCGAGGCCGGTGGTGCCCGTGGCTCCCTGGTACCAGGGCCGCGACGGGAGCCATTCGGCGAGGAGTTCCAGCTTGGTCGGGCTCAGCGTGGTGTGGTGGATGACTGCCATGACACGAAGCTACCCAGCCCCTGTCAGGGCAGCGTCCAGAACACCTCCGTCACGAGGTAGAAGACGACGACCCAGAACAGGAGCAGCGCGGTGACGACGGCGCCGCCGACCAGGTTGGTCCTGGCGGGCGGATCGTCCGGTGAGGGCCACAGCCACCGCCTGAGCAGCCGGTTCACGTAGTGGGGCATCGTGAAGAAGCTCATGATGAAGCTCGACAGCAGGTTGCCCACGAGCAGCCCGAACCAGAGCGGCATGCCCAGCGGATGCAGGGCGAGGCTCAATATCACGACGGTCGGGTAGAGCCCGACCCAGACCGCGACGGCGGTCTTGGTCTCCGAGGGCGGCGGCGCTTCCTTGCCGTTCTCCTCGAAGGCGAACCAACTGCCGAACGAGTTGTCGATCGTGCGCAGTTTGAAGTCGTTGAACTTCTCCCCTTCGGCGAGCATCTCCCGCCGCTTCGCCGACGTCAGCCAGGCGTCCAGGTGTTCGGCGTTGTCATAGCGGTACAGGGTGGTCCACTCGTCCTGAATGCCTTCGATGGGGCGGAAGATCTCGGTGCCGCGAAACCCTTCGAACTTGCTCTCCTCCTGACTCATGTGGCGCTGCCACGCGAGGAAGTCGTCGACGTGGTCCGGGGGGACGCGGTGGGTCACCACCACGGTCACGAGCGGGTCCGTCGGCTGTGTGCCACCTCTGATCACCTGCTGGGTCGCGGGACCGTCGAAGTACGGCTCGCCGGCGTCGAGGAGCCGTTGCCGGGTCGCGCCGTTCATCCAGGCCTGCAGGTGGGCCACCGAGTCGAACCGGTAGACGATCACCCAGTCGGGCTGCACGGTGGTCGGCGGGGACACCTGGACGCCGAGGTGTCCGGCGTACCGGGCGGCGGCGGCGTTGACTTCGTCCTGCCACTTCTCGTATGCCCGGTCCATGCCGGGGCGGACCCTCCGGCCGATGATGACCGTCGCCGCGGCGTCCGTCTGCCGTTCGGTCGTCATCGTCGCGTACCCGTCCGCGCCGACCGGCTGTCGACGAGCCGGCCGTAGATCCGCTCCGGAGTGAGGGGCAGCTCGCGGTAGCGGACGCCGGTGGCGTCGCGGAGCGCGTTCGCCAGCGCGGGAGCCACCGGGTTGATGCAGCACTCCGCCATCCCCTTGGACCGCATGGCCCCGACGGAGTCCGACGAGCCCACCAGGAGCACGTCGGTGCGCGGCACGTCGGCGTAGGTGGGGATGCGGTAGTTGCGGAGGTTCGGGTTGGCCATGACGCCGTCCGCGTCGATCTGGAAGTTCTCGGTCAGCGCGAATCCGATGCCCTGGGCGACTCCGCCCTCCACCTGTCCCCGGACCTGTTCCGGGTTGATGAGCACCCCGGCGTCGGTCGCCTGGACGCTGTACAGGACACGGATCTCACCCGTCACCTGGTGGACGGCGATGCGGAAGCCCTGCGTATTGGAGGTGATGCTGCGGGGCGAGCCGTACGCCTTGCGGGCGGCCGTGAACCGGATGCCGCGTGCCCGGGCCTCGGCGACGAGCGTGGCCAGCGAGACGCGCTGGTCCCCGCAGACGACGCCGTCGTCGTCCATCGAGCACATCACGACGTGGACGCCCGTGTGTGTGGCGGCGAAGTCCATGATGCGGTCGCGTACGGCGCCCGCCGCCCGGAGGACCGCGTTGCCCGCCACGAAGAGTCCGGCACTCGCGAAGGCGCCGGTGTCGAATCCCGTGCGGTCGGTGTCGGACTGCACCAGGCGGATCCGCGACGGTGTCGTACCCAGCTGGTTGGCCGCGATCTGGACGTGCGCGGTCGACGTGCCCTCCCCGAATTCCACGGTGCCGACGGCCAGTTCGTACACGAGGTCGTCGCCGAGCGTGATCCAGGCTTCGGAGACGTGCTCGGTCGGGGGCGCGGTCTCGTGCATGGAACTGGCGACGCCGACCCCGACGACCCATCCGGGGCCGGGGGAGGGCTGGTCGGCCGTACGGGCCAGCTCGCCGGCCACGAGGTCGATGCACTTGCCGAGCCCGTCCTCGTGGAACACCACGTCGTCGGGCCCGTCGTGCAGGGCGACGAGCGGCTCGCCCGGGCGCACGATGTTGCGGCGTCGCAGTTCGAGCGGATCCATGTGCAGGGCGAGGGCCAGTTCGTCCATCGCCGATTCCACGGCGAAGGCGGGCTGGGTCATTCCGTAACCGCGCAGGGCGCCGCTCGGGACGGTGTTCGTGTAGACGGAGAAGGCGTCGTACTTCTTGTTGGGGCAGCGGTAGATCATGACGGCGGAGCCGCCCGCGTACAGGGTCTCGCCGCCGTGGTTGCCGTAGGCGCCCGTGTTCGACAGGTTGCGGACCTGGAAGGCGGTGAGCGTGCCGTCGGCCTTCGCGCCGAGCTTGACCGTCAGCTTCATCGGATGCCGGGGCGAAGCCGTGGTGAACTCCTCCTCGCGCGTGTACTCGAAGCAGACGGGCCGGCCGGTGTCGAGGGCGGCGAGCGCGGCCAGGTCCTCCGAGATGACCTCCTGCTTGCCGCCGAAACCGCCGCCGACGCGCTTGCAGAACACGCGGAGCTGGTCCGGGCGCAGCGCGAACAGGTAGGCCAGCTTGACCTTCGCGATCGACGGGGACTGCGAACTGGTGCGGACGTTCAGCCGCCCGTCCTCCATCCAGGCGATCGAACCGTGGGTCTCCAGGTGCGCGTGCTGCACGCGCGGTGAGAAGTACGTGCCCTCGTGGATCACGTCGGCCGCGGCGAAGCCCGCGTCGACGTCGCCGATGTGCGAGTGGATCTCCAGCAGGAGGTTGTGCACGTAGTCGCGGGCGAACGGGTCCTCCGAGCCGTGCAGTTGCGGTGCCCCGTCGGCCATGGCCTTCTCGGGGTCGAAGACCGCCGGCAGCACCTCGTACTCCACGGCCACCTTCCGGCAGCCCTCCTCGGCCGCCCCGACCGTGTCGGCGAGCACCGCGACGACGCGCTGGCCGACGAAGCGGACCGTGCGGTCGAGGATGTAGGTGTCGTCCGGATCGACGAGGTGGTCGGTGTGGATCGCCGTGGTGAAGGGCCTGCGCGGTACGTCCTCCCACGTGTAGACGCGATGCACGCCGGGCACCGCGAGCGCGGCGGCCTTGTCGATGGAGACGATGCGGGCGTGCGCGTGCGGCGAGCGCAGCACTTTGAGGTGCAGCATCCCTTCCATGCGGGTGTCCATCGTGAATTCGGCGAGACCGGTCACCACGTCGTCGGCCGCGGGCGCGCCGACGCTCGTTCCGACGGCCCGTCCCGGCGCGGCCCTCTGCACGCCGGTGACGCCCTTCACCGCGTCCTCGATCGCCCGGTAGCCGGTGCAACGGCAGAGGTTTCCCTTCAACGCCCGGGGCAGGTCCGCCTTCTGGGCCTCGGTGAACGTCGCCGAGGTCATGATCATCCCTGCGGTGCAGAACCCGCACTGGAATCCCGGGGCGTCCCGGAACCGGCGCTGCGCGGGATGCAGGTCGCCGGGTGATCCGAGACCCTCGATCGTGGTCACCTCATGCCCTTCCGCGCGGAACGCGGGCGTGATGCAGCTGTGGACCGGAGTGCCGTCCAGCCACACGGTGCACGCGCCGCAGTCGCCGGCGTCGCAGCCCTTCTTGACGCCGAAGTGGCCGAGCGCGCGCAGGAAGGTACGCAGACACTGGCCGGGGTCCGGTTCCTCGGAGAAGCTCCTGCCGTTCACGGAGTACGTCATGCCGGGCCCCCAGCCATGAGTTCGTGGCGGATCTCTTCGGCGAAGTGGAGGGTGAGGTGGTGGCGGTGGTCCGGGGTTCCGTTGGGGTCGGCGAACCAGACGTCGGCGGGGATGGCGTTGATGCTCTGCTGCAGGGTGCGGGCATCGGGAACGGTGTCGAAAGCGATGCGCAGCGGGCGCGTGGTGCCGGCGGTGACGGTGAGCAGCAGGTCGCTCCTCCCCGCCGTTTGCGTACCGACGAGGAAGACCGTCGAACGGCCCAGGCGGGTCAGCGTGAAGAGGCGGTGGGCGGTGCGGCCTCGCAGGGCGCGCGCCGGAACACGGATGCGCCGCAGCAGTTCCCCGGGGGCGAGGATGTTCCGGTTGTTCCCGGTCACGAAGTCGAGGGCATCGACCGTGCGCACGGACCCGTCGGGAGCCCACAGCTCGTACTCGGCCTCGAGCGCGACCGTGAGCGTGATCATGGGCCCGGCCGGCAGGGACATGCAGATGTTTCCGCCGACGGTCGCCGAGTTCCAGACCTTGAACGAGGACAGGAACGCCTCGCAGCTCCGCGCGAAGAGGGGGCCCGCGGTCCAGTCGGCCGGGGGCGTGAAGGCGTACAGGTCCCGGATGGTGCACGTGGCGCCGATCTCCAGGCCCGCGCCGCTCGGCACGAGGGGATCCCAGCCCAGGGCGGTCAGGTCGACCAGGCGGTGCAGGCCCGGCTGCTCGGCGGAGAACAGCCACGTCCCGCCGGCGAGCCATGCGTCGCCCTCGCGCCAGTCGGCGCCCGGACGGTCGGACGGTCGCCGGACGACTTCGCTGATGGTGTTGAGGTCCATGGAACACCTGCCCGTTACGTGCAGGGGTGGCCGCCACCTTGAGCGGCAGAATCCGCTGGGGCCGCTGGGGCCGACCCGCTCAGGGCACAGGCCGGCGGGCGCAAAGAGTCCTTTCCAGCCTACTGAGAACGGGCCTGCCCCGCCAAAGCAGGTCTTCGGTCTGCGGCTATGGCCCGCCGGGTGCCTCGCCGGACACGAACGCCGCCCGCAGTTCCTCCCGTAGCGACCGCTGGAAGGCCGTCACCAGCGCCTGGACCACCATCGGCTGCATGTGCGCCGACAACGCCTTCATCGACTCCACCCGCTCCGGATCGCTCTCGCCCTCCGTGAACGGCCCCCACACCTCGTCCCGGAACAGCGCCGTCAGCTCGTGCGCCGCCGACCGGGTGTGCTCCACCAGCACCCCGCGCGCCGCCAGGATCGTCTCGTGGGCGATCGGTACGTCGAGCAGCGCGACCCCGAGCCTCAGCAGCCCCACGTCCACCCGGAACCCGTCCCCCGCGGCGGCGAGCACGTTCATCGCCGTCAGTCGCCGGACATCGGTGTCCGACAGGCTCCGCCCCGCCCGCTTCTCCAGCTCCTCCCGCGACACCTCCTGGGCCGCGTCCGGAGCCCAACTGGACACCATCGCGCGGTGGATCGCCAGGTCGTGGGCGCTCAGGTCGTCCGGCAGCGCGTCCAGATAGCGCTCGATGGCGGACAGGGTCATGCCCTGGTGCTGCAGCTCCTCGATCAGCGCCAGCCGGGACAGGTGTTCCGGCCCGTAGTGCCCCACCCGACGAGGGCCGATCACGGGAGGGGGCAAAAGCCCGCGGGTGCTGTAGAAACGAACGGTGCGCACGGTGACGCCCGCCCTGGCCGCCAGCTCGTCGACGGTGAGCATCGGCTCGGGTGCCTGGTCGGCCATCGTCTGCGCCTCGCTCTCTGCTCCACAGCTTGGGTTCAACAGTATTGCTGTCGCACCAACGATGTGAAACGGCCAGGAGCTGCCCATGACCACGAACCTGCGACTGCCCGGACGACCCGAAGAGATCACCCTGCCGGCCCTGCTGGCCCGCAACGCCGCCGAGTACGGCGAGCTCCCCGCCCTTTCCTGGCGGGCCGGCCCCGACGCCGCCGAGTGGACGACCCTCACCTGGGGCGAGGTGCGCCGCAAGGTCGCCGTCCTCGCCGCCGGATACGCCGCCCTCGGCGTCGAGCGCGGCGAACACGTGCTGATGATGATGGGCAACCGCCCCGAGCACTGGCTCAGCGACCTCGCCCTCGTCCACCTCGGCGCCGTGCCCGTCACCGTGTACGGGACCTCCGCGCCCGAGCAGATCGCCCACATCGCCCGGCACAGCCGGGCCCGGGTCGCCGTCGTCGAGGGCGCGCGCGAACTCCTGCGGTGGGAACCGCTGCTGGCCGACCCCGACGTGCCCCTGGAGCGTCTCGTCGTGGCCGAGGCCGCCGAGGCCGGCGAACACTCCACCTACGGGTCCCTGCACGCCGGCGGGGCCCGGCTCCACCGCGCCGACGCCTTCGAGAAGGCCTGGCAGGAGACCCGCCCCGAGGACCCGCTGACGGTCGTCTACACCTCCGGGACCACCGGGGACCCGAAGGGCGTGCGGCTGACCCATCGCAACCTCATGCTCCAGGCGATCCGCCTCGACCGGCACGTGGACCTGCCCGAGCACGCCGAGCACATCTGCTACCTGCCCTTCGCGCACATAGCCGAGCGGGTCCTCGGCATCTACCTGCCCCTGCTGCGGGCCTCGCACGTACGGCTGTGCGCGGACCCCGCCGCCGTGTCGGGGGCGGTCCGCGAGCTGCACCCGGTGCAGTTCTTCGGCGTGCCCCGGGTGTGGGAGAAGCTCGCCGCCTCGGTCCGCGCGGTCCTCGCCCAGCTCCCCGAGGCGCAGCGCACGGCCATCGAGGCCGCGAACGACCTGGCCCGCGCCCGGGCCGCCCATCGGGAGCGCGGCGAGGAGGTGCCGGCCGCGCTCGAAGCCTCGTACGCCGGGGCCAAGGAGCAGGTGCTGGATCCGCTGCTGCGGCTCGCGGGCATGGACAAGCTGATGTGGACGGCCAGCGCCACCGCACCGATGCCGATCGACGTGGTCCGTTTCTGGGCCGGCTGGGGCATCACCATCATGGACGCCTGGGGGCTCACCGAGACCTCGGGCGTGTGCACGGTCAACAGCCCGGACGGTTTCCGCCTCGGCTCGGTGGGCCGCCCGATCGAGGGGCTGGAGCTGAGGCTGGCCGAGGACGGGGAGATCCTCACCCGTGGGGCGACCGTCTTCGGCGGCTATCTGCGGCCGGACGGCTCGGTGGAGGGCGCCGCGGACACCGAGGGCTGGTTCCCGACGGGGGACATCGGCCGGGTCGACGAGGACGGCTACCTCTGGCTGACCGACCGCAAGAAGGAACTGATCATCACCTCGAACGGCAAGAACGTCTCGCCCGCCCTGGTGGAGAACACGGTCAAGGAGCACCCGCTGATCGGCCAGGCCCTGGTGCACGGCGACGGCCGCTCCTACCTCGTCGCCCTGCTGGTCCTGGACCCGGAGCTGGCGCCGGTCTGGGCCGCCGCCCGCGGCATCGAGGCGGCTTCCCCGGCCGAGCTCGCCGCGCACCCCGCCGTCCGGGAGGAGATCGCCCGCGCGGTGGAGCGGGCCAACGCCCGGCTCAACCGGACCGAACAGATCAAGCGGTACCGGCTGCTGACGCAGGAGTGGGGCCCCGAGACCGGGGAACTCACGCCCTCGCTCAAGCTCCGCCGCCGGGTGGTCCGTGACAAGTACGGCGCACTGATCGACGGCCTGTACGAAGAGTCGAACGGGGAGTCGTACGGGGAGCCGTACGAGGAGCCGTCCACGTCCGCGTAGCCCGGACGGACCGGTGCGGTGGGCGGGATCGAGCCCACCGCACCGGTGCCGTGGTGCGGGTGAACCGCCGCGCGGCCGCCCTGTGGCCCGCATCGATCGATATGAGATTAAATGTGAAATACATGATGCTCTGTCATGATGTGTGGTTCCAGCCCTTCGGGGAAGGGGGCTTCGTTGCCGGCCGATCAGCCTGCCCGCACGGACAAGGTGGTCTTCGGGGTCACCGCGGGCCTGACCCTCGCGTTCGTCCTCTGGGGCGCCGTGGCGACGGACTCGCTGGAGAGCGTGTCGAGCAGCCTGCTCGAAGGGCTCATCCACAACGGCGGCTGGGCCTTCATGCTCGCCGCCAGCGGCTTCGTCGTCTTCGCCCTCTGGCTGGCGATCAGCCGCTACGGCCGGATCCGCCTCGGCCACGAGGACGAGGTCCCGGAGTTCCGCACCGTCTCCTGGGTCGCCATGATGTTCAGCGCCGGCATGGGCATCGGGCTCATGTTCTACGGCGTCAGCGAACCCCTGGCGCACTACGGGACGCCCCCGCCCGGCACGCACCCGGTCGACTCCGCCGAGCGGATGCAGACGGCGATGGCCACCACCCTGTTCCACTGGACGCTCCATCCGTGGGCCATCTACGCGGTCGTCGGGCTCGCCATCGCCTACAGCACCTTCCGGCGCGACCGCCGCCAGACGATCAGCGCCGTGTTCGAGCCGCTGATCGGCTCCCGGCACGCCCACGGGGGCGCCGGCCGGGTCATCGACATCGTGGCGATCTTCGCGACCCTCTTCGGCTCCGCCGCCTCGCTGGGCCTCGGAGCTCTCCAGATCGGCAGCGGGATCAGTCAGCTGGGGTGGATGGACTCGGTCGGCACCGGACTCCTCGTGGCCGTCATCGCCGTCCTGACCGTCGCCTTCGTCGCCTCCGCGGTCTCCGGCGTGGAGCGGGGCATCCAGTGGCTGTCGAACATCAACATGGTGCTCGCCCTCGTCCTCGTGGTCTTCGTGTTCATCGCCGGGCCGACCATCATCGTGCTCGACCTCCTGCCCACCTCCCTGGGCGCCTACCTCGGCGACCTCCCCCAGCTCGTGGGCCGTACCGAGGCCACCGGCGCCGGCGAGGTCGCCGAATGGCTGGGCAGCTGGACGGTCTTCTACTGGGCCTGGTGGATCTCCTGGACCCCGTTCGTCGGCATGTTCATCGCCCGCATCAGCCGCGGCCGCACCATCCGGCAGTTCATCGGCGGTGTCATCCTCGTACCGAGCACCGTCAGCCTGCTGTGGTTCTGCGTCTTCGGCGGCACGGCCATGAAGCTCCAGGAGAGCGGCGACCTCCCCCGCGAGAGCACCCCCGAGGGGCAGCTCTTCGGGCTGCTCCAGCAGTTTCCCGCCGCCACCGTGATGAGCCTGCTGGTCATGGTCCTCGTCGCGATCTTCTTCGTCTCCGGCGCGGACGCCGCCTCCATCGTGATGGGCACGCTCTCGCAGAAGGGCGTCCTCGAACCGTCCCGGCCGGTGATCATCTTCTGGGGCGTGGTCACCGGCGCCGTCGCGGCCGTCATGCTGCTCATCGGCAACGGCGAGGGCGACGCGCTCGCCGGACTGCAGAACCTGACGATCCTCGTGGCGGCGCCGTTCACCCTGGTCATGATCGGTATGTGCGTGGCACTCATGCGCGACCTGCGCCGGGACCCGCTCATCATCCAGGGCGAACAGGGTGAGGAAGCGGTGGCGGTGGCCGTGGCCGCGGGCCACGAGGAGTACGGCGGCGAGTTCGAGATCCGCATCGGCCCGTCCGGCGACCAGGAGGCGGACGCGGCCCGGCCGCCCTCGGCGTCCTCGCCACCCGACGGCCGTCCCTGACGGGCCGATCCGACAGCGAGCGCTCAGCGTCCGATCAGCGGGTAGTGGTCGGAGAGGTTGGTGTACGTGTAGGAGGTGCCCCAGCTGGAGACCGTCCAGGGCGCCGACTGCTCCTTGACCACGTTGTTCTCCCAGCCCGCCGGGCGGGCGTTGCCCTTGCGGTAGAGGACGTAGTCCAGGTCCTCGCGCGGGTCGGTCGGGTAGCGGTAGTTCGCTATGGAGTTCAGCGCGGTGTCGAAGGAGTACGGGTGCCCGGTACGGCTGTCGGCGTCGGCCAGGTCGGCGTTCGCCAGCAGGCTCGCGTACTCCGGGGTGCGCGAGTCGACGTTGAGGTCGCCCGCCACGATGACCTGCTCGCTCGCCGGGATGTTCTTCCCGTCCAGGAAGGCGTCCACGGCGCGGAACTGACGGGCGCGCATCTCCGCGGCCTCGCCCGCGCCGCAGCCGGGGTCGGTGGACTGCGCGTGCGTACCGACCACGTGCACCTTGGTGCTGTTCACGTTCAGGACGACGTAGGCGAAGCCCTTGTTGGACCACCAGTCTGCGCCGCAGGCGTCCTTGTAGACGACCTGTTCCTTGCGCAGGATCGGCCACTTGCTGAGGATCGTGACCCCGCCGTCCTCCGGGGTGGTGGCGGAGTACGCGCCGCCCGTGGCGTCCCAGCCGCTCTTGCCGCGGCCGACGACCGGCGTCTGGTACGGGTACTGCGCGGCGGAGTTCGCCTTCAGCGCGTCCGAGGAGCTGTTGTCGAAGGCCTCCTGGAGCACGACCACGTCGTGGCCCTGGTAGAAGGAGGTCTTGGGGATCTCGGCGGCCCGGTGGTCCTGGCCCCAGTTCGGGTACAGGTTCTTGCTCATCAGGAACACGTTGTACGACAGGACGCTGAGCCGCGGTGCGGCGGCGGTCTCCGCCGCCGAGGCGGCGGGCGCGGTGGTGGCGGCCAGCGCGCCTGCGGCGACCGCGGCGACGGCCGTGGCGGCGGCGCGGCGCGAGCGGGGCGAGGAAAGCAGCATGGAGGTCTCCATCATTCCTGCGGGGGAAGATCGACGCCGTCATACAAGCAGCAGCAGTTACCTCTGGGTAACACCCGTGCAGAGACTTTCTGTCCATAGGACGGCCGTCCGGTGCTCGCATACTTGTCATATGACGAAGACGGACCCCGTACACCCCGCCGGACCTGCGGCCGCGCGCCGCACCGACCCCGAGCCGCCGCCCCCCGGCGGGGTGCTGTGGACCATCGCCGGTGACGTCCGGGCCCTGCTGATGCTCCCCGCCGCCTTCACCATGCAGGTCGCGCACCCCGCGATCGCGGCCGGCGTCGACCAGTACTCCGTCTTCCGCACCGACCCCTGGGGCCGCGGCGAGCGCTCCCTGCGCTCGGTCCAGCTGTGGGTGTACGGCGGGGAGGAAGCCGCCGAGGAAGGCCGCCGGGTGCGCCGCCTGCACAAGGACATCCAGGGCACCGACACCCGCGGCCGTCGCTACCACTCCCTCGACCCCGCCTGCTACGCCTGGGTCCACGCCACCGGCTTCCCGGTCTACCTCTACGCCGGGCGCTACCTGCTGCGGCGCTTCACCCCCGCCCAGGAGCGGCAGCTCTACCAGGAGTGGCTCCAGGTGGGGCGCATCCTCGGCCTGCGCGACCGGGACATGCCGCAGAGCATCGAGGAGTACTGGACGTACTGGGGCCGGATGCTGGCCGAGGAGATCGAGCCCACCGCGGTCGCCCGCGAGCTGATCTCCACCGAGGTGAAGCTGCCCCGGCCGGAGGTCGGCTCG
The DNA here is from genome assembly GCF_041106355.1 of Streptomyces sp. BF23-19. Lineage (NCBI taxonomy): Bacteria > Bacillati > Actinomycetota > Actinomycetes > Kitasatosporales > Streptomycetaceae > Streptomyces > Streptomyces sp. BF23-19. The sequence continues at coordinate 52,983 of NZ_JBGBPT010000055.1, forward strand.
CCCGCCGTGCGCCTGCTGCTGAGATCGACCTGGCCGGTGCTGCGGGCCGGCTTCCTGCGCCTACGGGCCTTCGTCACCGTCGGCTACATGCCGCCCGAGGCCCGCGCCGCGATCGGGCTGGAGTGGAGCCCGGCCCAGGAGCGCGCGCTCCGGCGGTTCAGCACGGCCGTACGGCTCCTCGTACCGCTGCTGCCCGAGCGGCTGCGGTACCTGCCGATCGCCTACCGGGCGCGGGCCGAGTGGCGTGCGGGACGGCGCTGACGGCCCCCGGTGCACACGCGGCCCCCGCCGGATGCGGGGGCCGCGTGCGGTGCGGGGGCCGGCGCGGGCTCAGTGCCGGTGGCCGGGCCCGGAGCCGTGCGCGGTGTCGCGCTCGGTGTCGTGGATCGTGTTCGTCTGCGCGATCTTCTTCCAGGACTTCGGCTCCGCCGCGGGCGTCGCCGGGGCGGACTGCGCCGAGCGGGCCGCCGGCTTCGCGGACACCGGGTTCAGGGCCGAGGCCTCGGGCTTGCCCGGGGTGTACAGCCAGGTCTCGAAGAGCTGCGCGAGCGGCTTCTTCGAGACCTTCTCGGCGTACCGGACGAAGTCCCCGACCTTGGCGTTGCCGTAGGCCCGCTCGGTCGGCCAACCCTTGAGGATCTCGAAGAACTTCTCGTCGCCGATCTCGTTGCGCAGCGCCTGCAGGGCGATGGCCCCACGGTCGTAGACGGCCCCGTGGAACTGGTTCTCCGGACCCGGGTCACCCGGCTTGACCTGCCAGAACGCGTCCTCGGCCGGGCGCAGGGCGTAGGCCCAGTCGGCCAGCTCCTGCGCCGTGCCCTCGCCCTCCTTCTCCGACCACAGCCACTGGCTGTAGCGGGCGAAGCCCTCGTTGATCCAGATGTCCTTCCAGCCCTCGACGGACACGCTGTCGCCGTACCACTGGTGCGCCAGCTCGTGCACGACCACCGAGACGTTGGCGCCGTTACGGAACTGGGCCGGGCCGTAGAACGGCCGCGTCTGGGTCTCCAGGGCGAAGCCGGCGGTCACGTTCGGCACGTAGCCCCCCAGCGCGTTGAAGGGGTACGGCCCGAAGACCCCCTCCAGCCACTCGGCGACCTCGCCGGTCCGCTCCACGCTCGCGCGGGCCGCGCCCGCGTTGTCGCCGAGGTCCTTGCTGTACGCGTTGAGGATCGGCAGCCCGCTCGCCGTCTTGTCGGTGGTGATGTCGAACTTGCCGACGGCCAGGGTGGCCAGGTAGGTGGCCTGCGGCTTGTTGGAACGCCAGTTGTACCGGGTCCAGCCGAGCCGCGAGGTCTGGGACTGCAGCACGCCGTTGCTGATCGCCTGGGTGCCGTCGGGCACGTTGATCGAGACGTCGAAGGTGGCCTTGTCCAGCGGGTGGTCGTTGCTCGGGAACCACCAGACCGCCGAGTCGGGCTCCTGCGCCGCGACCCCACCGTCGGGCGTGCGCTGCCACGCCGTCCAGCCGTCCACCTTGAACTCGGAAGGCTTCCCCGCGTACTTGACGACGACGGACAGCGGGGTGTTGCGCGCCAGCGGCTTCGCCGGGGTGACCTCCAGCTCGTGGGAGCCGGACGTGGCGAACTTCGCCTTGACGCCGTTGACCCGGATCTCGCTGACCTGGAGGCCGAAGTCCAGGTTGAAGCGGGACAGGTCCTGCTTGGCGGTGGCCAACAGGGTGGCCGTGCCCTCCAGCAGGTCCGTCTTCGGCTGGTACTGCAGGCGCAGGTCGTAGTGCGACACGTCGTATCCGCCGTTGCCGCTGGCCGGGTAGTAGGGATCGCCGATACCCGGGGCGCCCGAACCCGAACCCGCCGCCGACGCCGGGATCACCAGCAGGAGGGAAGCGGCGAGCACGCTCGGGGCGATGACTTTGCGGTGCACGAATGGCTCCAAGTGGTAGGGGAGACAGATCGGTTCACAGAGTGGTCCAAGGCCTTGTGGCTCGACCGTATTCACCCTTGACCGCTCAGGTCATGTCCATGGCCCCTGCTGTCACACGATCGCCATTCGGCCGTCACGCGGACGCGCGTGGGACGGTGCCGCGGCCGACCGCGGGGGTACCGCTCGCCCCGGCACACCCGCTCCGGCCTGCGCTCCGACCGCCCGGAGCCCCGGTCCCGACGCCGCCGCCGAACGCCCGCCCCCGCCCCCGGGAACGTCCGGATCGACACGACGCCCCCTTGCCGCACACCCGCCCCTGCGGGCGCGCGGTCGCCCCCGCGCCCGGTCGGCGGTGTGGGGCGACCCCGGGCGGAGAGCCGGTCCTGGCGGCTGCCCGGCCGTTGAAACACCCCTGCTCGACGGCCCCCAGGGGCAGCCCTGTCCGGCGTACCGAATAGTCGGTACCGTGCCGCGCATGACCCTTCATCCGCTCGCCGCGCGACGCTGCTGGCACGCCGCCGTCAACCCGCTGCACGCCACCGTCTACTTCTCGCCGGAGATCGCCTCGGAGTTCGCCGCCCTCGGGATAACCGACCCCGTCGCCGTCAACCTGGCGCACCGCTCCGCCGCGATGGGCGCCGTCGGGGCCGGCGCGGTCACCGCCACCTTCTACAACTACCGGCACGACCTCGTCGCCCGGCACCTGCCCGCCGTCTGGGACACCGTCGCCCCCGAGCAGGCCCTCGCCGCCCGGCTGCGCGCCGCCGACGCCGCCCTGACCCGGCTCCTCGGCGCCGAGACCGTGAAGTCCCCGGAGGTGGCCGAGGCCGCCGACCTGGCGATGCGGGCCACCGAGGGCTGTACCCGGCACGCCCGCACCCTGTACGCGGCCCACGCCGACCTCCCCGTACCCGAGGAGCCGCACCTGCGGCTGTGGCACGCCACCACCCTGCTGCGCGAGCACCGCGGCGACGGACACCTCGCCGCCCTGCTCCTCGCGGGCCTGGACCCGGTGGAGGCCCTCGTGAGCCACACCGCCACCGGCAAGGGCATGACCCCCAAGTGGCTCAAGGCCATGCGCGGCTGGACCCAGGACGACCTCGACGCCGCGGCCGGCAGGCTGCGCGAGCGCGGCGTCCTCGACGGCGCCGGCGAGCTGACCGAGGAGGGCACGGCCCTGCGCGAGCGACTGGAGAGCGACACCGACCGCCTCGACGCCGCGCCCTACGAGCACCTCGGCGCGGACGGCCTGGCCCGCCTCACCGAGCTCGGCGGCGCCCTCGTCCTCAAGGCCGTGACCGCCGGGGCCTTCCCGAGGGACCTCATGGGCAGGGCCTGACGGGCAGGGCTCCCGACGTCCGGCACCGCCACCTGCCACAATTGGCAGCCTTCCAGTGCAAACGAAGGCAGGCGGGACCCGATCGTGACGACGTCCATCGAAGGCAGGATCGCCGAGGAGCTCGGCGTACGGGAGCGGCAGGTCAAGGCCGCCGTCGAGCTGCTCGACGGCGGCTCCACCGTGCCGTTCATCGCGCGCTACCGCAAGGAAGCGACCGAGATGCTCGACGACGCCCAGCTGCGCACCCTCGAGGAGCGGCTGAGGTACCTGCGGGAGCTGGAGGACCGCCGCGCGGCGGCCCTGGACTCCGTACGGGAGCAGGGCAAGCTCACCGACGAACTGGCGGCGCGGATCGCCGCGGCCGACACCAAGGCCCGGCTGGAGGACATCTACCTGCCCTTCAAGCCCAAGCGGCGCACCAAGGCGCAGATCGCCCGCGAGGCCGGTCTGGAGCCGCTCGCCGAGGGCCTGCTGGCCGACCCGTCGGTCGAGCCGGTCGCCGCCGCGGCCGCGTTCGTCGACGCGGACAAGGGCGTCGCCGACCCGGCGGCCGCCCTGGAGGGCGCCCGATCCATCCTCACCGAGCGGTTCGGCGAGGACGCCGACCTGATCGGCGAGCTGCGCGAGCGCATGTGGGGCCGCGGCCGGCTCGCGGCGAAGGTCCGTGAGGGCAAGGAGGAGGCGGGCGCCAAGTTCGCCGACTACTTCGACTTCGCCGAGCCGTTCACCGCGCTGCCCTCGCACCGCGTCCTCGCCATGCTGCGCGGCGAGAAGGAGGACGTCCTCGACCTCGCCCTGGAGCCGGAGGAGCCTCGCGAGGAGCCGGGCCCGTCCACGTACGAGGGCATGATCGCCCGCCGTTTCGGCGTCAGCGACCGCGGTCGTCCCGGCGACAAGTGGCTGGGCGACACGGTCCGCTGGGCCTGGCGTACGAAGATCCAGGTGCACCTCGGCATCGACCTGCGGATGCGGCTGCGCCAGGCCGCCGAGGACGAGGCCGTACGGGTCTTCGCCTCGAACCTGCGCGACCTGCTGCTCGCGGCCCCCGCCGGCACCCGGGCGACGCTCGGCCTCGACCCGGGCTTCCGTACCGGTGTGAAGGTCGCCGTCGTGGACGCGACCGGCAAGGTCGTGGCCACGGACGTGATCTACCCGCACGTCCCCGCCAACAAGTGGGACGAGTCCCTCGCCAAGCTCGCCCGCCTGGCGAAGGAGCACGCCGTCGAGCTGGTCGCCATCGGCAACGGCACGGCCTCCCGGGAGACCGACAAGCTGGCCGGGGACCTCATCACGCGGCACCCGGAGCTGAAGCTCACCAAGGTGATGGTCTCGGAGGCGGGCGCCTCCGTCTACTCGGCCTCCGCCTTCGCCTCGCAGGAACTGCCGGACATGGACGTGTCGCTGCGCGGCGCGGTCTCCATCGCCCGCCGTCTGCAGGACCCGCTCGCCGAACTCGTCAAGATCGACCCGAAGTCGATCGGCGTCGGCCAGTACCAGCACGACCTGTCCGAGGTGAAGCTCTCGCGCTCGCTCGACGCGGTCGTCGAGGACTGTGTGAACGGCGTCGGCGTGGACGTCAACACCGCCTCCGCGCCGCTGCTCTCGCGGGTGTCGGGCATCAGCGGCGGCCTCGCCGAGAACATCGTGGCCCACCGCGACGCCAACGGCCCCTTCCGTAGCCGCAAGGGCCTCAAGGACGTGGCCCGGCTCGGCCCGAAGGCGTACGAGCAGTGCGCGGGCTTCCTGCGGATCCGCGGCGGGGACGACCCGCTGGACTTCTCCAGCGTGCACCCCGAGGCCTATCCGGTGGTCCGGGGCATGGCCAAGAGCGCGGGCAGCGAGGTGGCGGCCCTGATCGGCAACTCCGGCGTGCTGCGCTCGCTGCGGCCGGAGCAGTTCGTCACCGAGGCCTTCGGTCTGCCCACCGTCTCGGACATCCTGCGCGAGCTGGAGAAGCCGGGCCGCGACCCGCGCCCGGCCTTCAAGACGGCCACCTTCAAGGAGGGCGTCGAGAAGATCGGCGACCTGGCCCCCGGGATGATCCTGGAGGGCGTGGTCACCAACGTGGCCGCCTTCGGTGCCTTCATCGACATCGGCGTCCACCAGGACGGGCTCGCGCACGTCTCGGCGCTGTCGAAGAACTTCGTCAAGGACCCCCGGGACGTGGTCAAGCCGGGCGACATCGTCCGGGTCAAGGTCATGGACGTGGACATCCCGCGCAAGCGGATCTCGCTGACCCTGCGGCTGGAGGACGAGGCCGGGGCGGAGCGTGGCGCGGGCGCGCCCCGCCAGCGCGAGGACCGGCGGGGCGGTGGCGGCGGTGGCGGTGGCCGGCCGCCGCAGCAGCG
>NZ_JBGBPT010000056.1:0-33780 GCF_041106355.1 Streptomyces sp. BF23-19
CCCGGTAACCCGGGCGGTCCGGGCAACCCGGGCGGTCCCGGTAACCCGGGCGGTCCCGGTAACCCGGGCGGTCCCGGTAACCCGGGTGGGCCGGGTAACCCCGGCGGTCCCGGTAACCCGGGCGGTCCCGGTAACCCGGGTGGGCCGGGTAACCCCGGCGGTCCCGGTACCCCCGGCAACCCGGGCACGCCGACCAACCCCGGCAGTGGTTCCGGCACCCCGGTCACCCACCCCGGTCCGGGGACCGGGAACACCCCGGGTCAGGCCGGCGGTCTCGCCGCCACCGGATCCGGTGACGTCCTCACCGCCGGGCTGCCGCTCGCGGGCGGCCTGCTGCTCGCCGGCACCGTGCTCTACCGGCGGGCCCGCAACGCCGCCTGACGGATGTTCACGACGCGGGCCCCGCCCCCGGGGCCCGCGTCACCAGGTCGCGCGGACCTGACGGATGATCCGGCGGCGCAGTCGCACACGACGACTGCCGTCCCGGTACAGGCTCAGCCGGTCGAGTTCCCAGTTCCCGTACTCGGCATGGTCGGTCAGCAGGCGGGTCGCCTCCTTGCGAGGAACACCGCGGGGCACGTACACGTCGACAAATTCGTATTCCGGCATCGCATCTATTGTGCGGGCAGAGCCCTGCTACGGATAGCGTCTGCTCTATGTCTGATGCCGATCTGCCCACTGTTGCCGAGGTACGCGCCGCCGCCGAGGCGGTCAAGGCCGCGCTCGACCGTCACCTCGCCGCGGTCGAGCGCAGGATCGGGGACGAGGATCCGGACGTCTACGCCGCGTTCAACGAACTCGCCGCCGCGGCCGAGGTGTACGACGAACTCCTCTACGACCGGTACGACGAGGTCACCCCCTTCGAGATCCCCACGCCCGAGGACGGCGTCCCGTACACCGGCCCCGCCGAGCCCGCCGCCTTCAGCGTGCTCATCCGCCGCGACTACGCCGTGGTCGAACCGGCCCGACTGATCGCCCAGGCCGAGCGGGTCGCCGCGCACGACCGGGACGCCGAGTTCGTCCAGGACGGCGGCAGCGCCGACGCGCTGGGCGTCCTCTTCGGGGAGTACGAGCCCGACGAGATCGCCTCCCGCTACAAGGACTTCGGGCTGGAGGAGGGCGACTCCACGCTCTGGATCGCGGCCTCCGAGGAGGTGGCGGAACCGGGGGAGTGGCTGAACTCGCCCTTCGGGCACATCGATCCGCAGGACGTGCTGCACCGGTTCGACGTCAGCTCCGTCTTCGACGAGGAAGCCGACGAGTTCGACGAGGACGAGGCCGCGGAACCGGGTCTGACCCCGGCCTGACCCCGACTCCGTAGGTACCGGACACCGTGGCCCCCACCCTTCCGGGCGGGGGCCACGGCCGGTTCACCGAGGCTGAGCGCCCGCCGTCGCGAGGGCCGTCAGCAGGCCCGTCAGGCGCGTCGTACGCGGCTTCGCGGGTACCTCGGCCACCGCGTGCGGCAGCGCCTGGTCGACCCCGTGCACCACGGACAGGTGCCGCTCGCCCCGCCCGAACGCCGTGTAGACCCAGTCCCGCGACAGCGCCTGCGCCGCGTCACCCGGCAGTACGACGACCACCGCCGGCCAGCGCGTGCCCACGGCCTGGTGCGCCGTCACCGCCCAGCCGTGCCGCACCTGGGACTCGACGAGCTCCTTCGGTACGACGATCCGCGCGCCCGCCCGGTCCAGGTGCAGGCCCTCGGCGTCGGCCGACACCACCCGGGCCGCCAGCGCCCGCCCGGCGGACGGCACGTGGACGACCCGGTCACCGGGGTCGAAGCCGCCGAAGCGGCCCGGACCGGGGTTCAGCCGCTCCTTCAGGGCGGCGTTCAGCGCCCGGGTGCCCGCCGAGCCGCCGTGGCCCGGGGTGATCACCTGCACGCTGTCCGCCGGGATCCCGAAGGCCCGCGGCACCGACTCCGCCACCAGCTGCACGGCCCGGTGCACGGCCTCCCCGGCGTCCTTCACCGGGACGATGACGACCTCCTTGCCGGGGGCGTCGACCTGGTTGAGCTCCCCGATGCCGACCCCGGAGACGAGCTCGCCGAGAGGGCCCGGGTCGGGGGTCCGGGAGACCAGCTGCGGGCAGGTACGGGCCGCCAGCACATCGGCGAACACCCGCCCGGCCCCTGCGGACCCGAGCACACCGGGGTCCCCGGAGAGCACCAGCCGGGCCCCGTCCGGGACGGACTCCACCAGCGCGGCCGCGGTCTCCACGTCCAGCTGCGGGGCGTCCAGCACCACCAGCAGGTCCAGCGCGAACTGGCCGTCCGTGTCCCGCCCGGGCCCCTCGGCCCCGGACAGCAGCCCCGCCACGGTCACCCGGTCCGGGCCGCCGCCGGGGGCGTGCGCGGCCAGACAGACCCGCAGGCCCAGCTCCCGGGCCGCGGCGGCCAGGGCCACCGGTTCGGCGCGGGCGGCCTCGCCACCGGTGTGGGTGACCAGGCCGTGGCCCGCGACCGCGCGGATCAGCTCGGCGGCGGAGGGGCTCGGCACGGACCCGGCGACCCGTTCCCAGTCCCCGGACGCGTCGAAGGTACCGGCGGCCAGCCGAGCCAGGCCGTCGGCCAGGCTCTCCTCGGCCATGGCGGCACCCTCCAGGCCCACGAGCACCCGTACCGGCGCTTCCGCGTCCTCGGCATCCTCGGCGTCCTCGGAGCTCCCGGCGACCGGCGGCCCCAGCGGCTCGTGGAAGACCAGCACCGAGCCCTCGGCGATGGCCAGTTCCAGTGCCACGGCCGGATCCGGCACGCCGTACTGGGCCAGGGCCTTCTCCAGTACCGGGGCCTCCAGCGCGGTGTGCCCCTTCAGCCCGGCCTGGGCCAGCAGCCAGCCCACCAGGACGGTGGTGCGGCGCTCGTCCCCGGGTCCCGCCTCGGCGCCCAGCAGGGCCCGGGCGAAGCCGTCGGCCTGGGTCGGGCGTACGGCCGGGAGCGACAGCAGCCGCCAGGGGTTCTCGGTGAGCTGCCCGGCGGCGTCCTCGCCCAACGCCGCGGCGGCCGGTCCGGCCAGGGCCTCGGGGGCGCCGCCGCGGGCCAGTACGGCCCGTACGCCCTCGACGGTGTCGGCGGAGGGCGCGGGGGCGGCCACCGCGGCCGGGGCGGCGGGGCGCGGGGTCGGGGGCGCGACCGGCGCCTTGCGCAGGGCGGCCGGAGCATCGTCGAAATACACGGCGGGGGGCTTCGCACCGCCTTCCACGGCCCGTACGGCGGCCAGCAGGTCGGCGGCCTTCCCGCTGAGCTTCGCCCCGGCCTCGACGGGCGCCTCCCGCTCGGCCTTGCGCCGGGCGATCCGCTCCCGCTCGATCCTCTGGGCGGCCAACTCTGCCTGGGCCTCGCTGAGGGCCGGAGCCGCCTCGCCCGCGGCGGTCCCGGCGGCTGCGCCGGCCTCGGTTCCTGCGGGGCTCTCGTCCTCCCCGTCCTCGTCCTCGACGGCCGGGTCCGTGCCCGGTTCGGCCTCGGTGTCGGCCGGCGCCGGTTCGGTCGTGCCTTCGAGCTCCGCTTCCGCTTCCGCTTCGGCGGCTGCGGACGGCTCGGCCTCCGGGGTGGCCGGGTTCTCCGCGGCAGCGGTATCGGCCTGAGGGTCCGTACTCACAGCGTGCTCCAGTCCTGATCGGGGTAGCGGTGCACCGGAGCCGAAACATCGTCCAGCGCCCGGCAGATCTCCTCCGGAAGACTAAGGGCCTCCACCGACAGCGCCGCCCCGAGCTGCGCGGACGTCCGCGCGCCGACGATCGGCGCCACCACCCCCGGCCGGTCCCGGATCCACGCCAGGGCCACCTGGAGCGGGGTCACGGCCAACCCCTGGGCCGCCGTCACCACCGCGTCCACGATCCGCCCCGCCGCCTCGTCCAGGTACGGGTCCACCAGGGCGGCCAGTGACTCCGAGGCGCCCCGGGAGTCGGCCGGGGTGCCGTCCCGGTACTTGCCCGTCAGCACCCCGCGGCCCAGCGGCGAGGACGGCAGCAGGCCGATCCCGAGGTCCAGCGCGGCCGGCAGCACCTCGCGCTCCACCCCGCGCTGGAGCAGGGAGTACTCCATCTGCGTCGACGCGATCCGGGTGCGCACCCCGGGGGCCGCGAGCTGCCAGGTCGCCGCCTTCGCCAGCTGCCAGCCGCAGAAGCCCGCCAGCCCCGCGTACCGGGCCCGGCCGCTGCTCACCGCGAGGTCCAGCGCCTGCAGGGTCTCCTCCAGCGGGGTCGCGGGATCGAAGGCGTGCACCTGCCACAGGTCGACGTAGTCGGTACCCAGCCGGTCCAGCGAGGCGTCGAGGGCCGCGAGCAGGTGCCCGCGCGAGCCGTCGAACCTCCGGTCGGGGTCCGGCACACTGCCCGCCTTGGTCGCGATCACCAGGTCCCGGCGCGGGATCAGCCCGCCCACCAGCTGCCCGAGGAGGTACTCCGCCTCACCGCCGCCGTACACGTCGGCGGTGTCGACGAGCGTGCCGCCCGCCTCCCAGAACGTCTTCACCTGCTCGGCGGCCGCTTCCTCGCCGGTGTCGCGGCCCCAGGTGAGGGTGCCGAGGCCGATCCGGGAGACGCGCAGTCCGGTGCGGCCGAGATGCCTCTGCTCCATGAGCGCTGAGACTACTGGGGCGCTGACGCGGAGCACCTTGGCGCGCTACAGTCCCCGCACACCAACGTTACTGATCGGTAAACCGGTAAGGGGACGAACACATGCGGCTCGGCATCAATCTTGGTTACTGGGGCGCGGGCATGGACGCCGACAACCTCGCCGTCGCCCAGGAGGCCGACCGTCTGGGTTACGACGTCTGCTGGGCCGCCGAGGCCTACGGCTCCGACGCCCCGACCGTGCTCGCCTGGGTCGCCGCCCAGACCGAACGCATCGACGTGGGTTCGGCGATCCTCCAGATCCCGGCCCGCCAGCCCGCGATGACCGCCATGACCGCGGCCACCCTCGACTCGCTGACCAAGGGCCGCTTCCGGCTCGGCCTCGGCGTCTCCGGCCCGCAGGTCTCCGAGGGCTGGTACGGCGTCAAGTTCGACAAGCCGCTGGCCCGCACCCGTGAGTACGTGGAGATCGTCCGCAAGGCCATGACCCGTGAGCGGCTCTCCTACGAGGGCGAGCACTGGACCCTGCCGCTGCCGGGCGGCCCGGGCAAGCCGCTCAAGCTGACCGTGCACCCCGAGCGCGAGCACATCCCGCTCTACATCGCCGCCATCGGGCCGAAGAACCTGGAGCAGACCGGCGAGATCGCCGACGGCGCACTGCTGATCTTCCCGGCCGCCGAGCACCTGGAGGCCACCGCGCTCACCCACATCCGGGCGGGCCGCGAGAAGGCCGGGCTCACCATGGAGGGCTTCGACGTCTGCCCGACCGTGCCGCTGGCCCTCGGCGAGGACGTGAACGCGCTCGCGGACATGTTCCGCCCCTACACCGCCCTGTACGTGGGCGGCATGGGCAGCCGGAAGCAGAACTTCTACAACCAGCTGGCCCAGCGCATGGGCTACGAGAAGGAAGCCGCCGAGATCCAGGACAAGTACCTGGCGGGCGACAAGAACGGCGCGGCCGAGGCGGTCCCGCACTCGCTGATCGACTCGACCACGCTGCTCGGCCCGGTCGAGCGGATCGCCGACGGGATGCGGGCCTACGCGGAGGCCGGGGTCACCACCCTCACGCTGGCCCCGGCCGGATTCACCCTGGACGAGCGGATCGCCGCGCTGCGCGCCGGCACCGAGGCCATGGAGCTGGCGGGTCTCGCCTGATCGCCCGATCGGTCGATCCGGATGCCGGCGGGTGACGCCGGCACCGGTGAACGCTTCTGCGGCCGTGGTGGGGGCTCGGGGGGTCTTCCCCGCCACGGCCGACACAGCGAACAACGCCGGGAACGCCCGCCGGGTTACGCGCGGCGGCCCACCCCCCGATTTCGTTCATTCGGACGAGTAGTGCGACCCATCGGTTGCCCGCCCCGCCCACCGGCGTTTGACTCGTTCCATGCTCTCTGCCCGCAGCCTGTTCCAGGAGATCGTCGACAACGACGACTCCTTCCAGCTGTTCTGCTCCATCGCCGCCAGCGGGGAGACCCAGGGCGGCTGGGAGAACGCCCGTATCGCGGCCCTGGTGCCGGACGGCATGCGCCACCTCGCGCCCAAGATCACCCGACACGGCGCCGACGAGGACAAGCACGGCCGGATCTTCCACGCCCTGCTCCGCAAGCGCGGCCTGCCCGCCGTCCCGGTACCCCCCGAGACCGACTACACGATGCTGCTGGAGCGCCGCGGCATCGGCCTCGCGCACGAGAAGCTGCGCCGGGAGGTGGCCCTGACCGAGGAGGACATCGTCGTCTACCTCGCGCACAGCCGCGTCACCGAACAGCGCGCCGCCGACCAGATGGACATGCTCGTCCGGTACTTCGGCGACCACGCCGAGGTGGGCAAGGCGATCCACATGATCAGCCACGACGAGGACAACCACCTCGCCTACTGCCACGAGGAACTGCTGCGCCTGGCCCGGTCCGGATACGGCCGGACCATCCAGCGGGTGCTCCGCGAGAGCGCGCTCGCCGAGATCTCCGTCTACCGCGACGTGAGCCTCGCCGTCATGAGCCACATGGGACGGCTGCTGCACTGGCCCGCCCCGAAAGCGGCCGCGCTCGCCGCCGGCATCCGCGCGATGTACGCCTACGAGCGGTTCAGCGGCTGGCACCGGATGGTCCACCTGCGACTGCCCGAGCGCCTGGACGCCCTCGGCGGCGCACCGGCCGCCGCGCCCGGCCTCTCCCACGTCGCGCGCGAGCGGGAACTCAGAGCCAGCCCCGGCGCTTGAACATCCGGTGCAGGCCCAGACACGCACCCGCCATGACCACGAGCACCGCCGGATAGCCCCAGGTGTGCCGGAGTTCCGGCATGTGGTCGAAGTTCATCCCGTAGATGCCCGCGACCATCGTGGGGACGGCCGCCATCGCCGCCCAGGCCGAGATCTTGCGCATGTCGTCGTTCTGCCGCAGGCCCATCTGCGCGAGGTGCGCGGCCAGCGCGTCCGACAGCAGCCGGTCCAGGCCCTCGATGTACTCGTTCGCCTTGGTCAGGTGGTCGGCGACATCGCGGAAGAACGGCTGGGCGTGCTCGTGGACGAAGGGGACCTCCCCGAAGGCGAGGCGGTCCATCGGCTGGAGCAGCGGGCTCGTCGCCCGCCGGAACTCCAGCACCTGCCGCTTGAACCCGTAGATCCGGGAGGCGGTGTTCTTGGTGTCCGAGGCGTTCGGGGCGAACACCTCGGCCTCCAGCTCCTCCAGGTCCGCCTGCAGCTCGGCCGCCACCTCGATGTAGTGGTCGACCACCGCGTCGGACACCGCGTACAGCACCGCCGTCGGACCGTGCCGCAGCACCTCCGACTCCTGCTCCAGCCGGTGGCGCACGGCGGCCAGCGGGGCCCCCTCGCCGTGCCGGACCGTGACGACGAACGAATCCCCTATGAAGACCATCAGCTCGCCCGCGGTCACGGTGTCCGTGTCCTCGTCGTACAGCACCGGCTTGAGGACGACGAACAGCGAATCGTCGTACACCTCCAGCTTCGGGCGTTGGTGCGCGGTCAGCGCGTCCTCGACCGCCAGCGGGTGCAGCCCGAACTCCTGGCTGACGTGGTCGAATTCCTTCGCCGTCGGCTCGTGCATGCCGACCCACAGGAAGGCGTCACCGGTCGCCCGGGCCTGGTCGAGGGCGTCCGAGAAGTCGTCCGGTCCCTCGGTACGGCGACCGTCCCGGTAAATCGCGCAGTCCACAATCACGCGGGGCATTCTTCCCTGCCCACCGCCCGCCCGCACACCCGAGGCAGCGCATACGCTGGCCCCATGGCCACGCTGATCCTCGTACGACACGGGCGGTCCACCGCCAACACCGCTGGGCTGCTCGCCGGATGGACCCCCGGAGTGGCCCTCGACGAGCGCGGTGCGGAGCAGGCCGCCGCGCTGCCCGGCCGACTGGCGGGCGTACCGCTCGCCGCCGCCGTCACCAGCCCGCTGCAGCGCTGCCGGGAGACCCTGGCGCCGCTGCTGGCCGCCCGGCCGGAGCTGGAACTGCACACCGACGAGCGGATCGGCGAGTGCCACTACGGCGACTGGTCGGGCCGCAAACTGTCCGAGCTCTCCGACGAACCGCTGATGAAGATCGTCCAGCAGCACCCGTCGGCCGCCGCCTTCCCCGGCGGCGAGTCCATGCGCGCCATGCAGGCGCGCGCCGTGGACGCCGTACGCGACTGGGACGCGCGGATCGAGCAGGAGCACGGCAGCGACGCCGTCTTCCTGATGTGCTCGCACGGCGACATCATCAAGTCCCTTGTCGCGGACGCCCTGGGCATGCACCTGGACCTCTTCCAGCGCATCCACGTCGACCCCTGCTCGGTGACCGCCATCCGGTACACCACCACCCGGCCCTTCGTGTTCCGGCTCGGTGACACCGGGGACTTCGGCTCGCTCGTCCGGCGCCCCGCCGCACCGGAGACCGTCGCATCGGACAAAGACACCGAAGACGCCGGGAACGCCGTCGTGGGAGGCGGCGCGGGCGCGGCTTGATCGCCCGGCGCAGTAGGGTGGACGGGCCAACACAAGGGCGCAGACCTGCCCCTGCCGCCGAGACTTGGAGACTGGACGTGCCCCGTCAGGTGTTCCTCTACGACCCCCCGGACCGCTTCGTGGCCGGCACGGTCGGTCTGCCGGGACGCCGTACGTTCTTCCTGCAGGCCTCCTCAGGCCCCCGCGTCACCAGCGTCTCCCTGGAGAAGACCCAGGTAGCGGCGCTGGCCGAGCGGATGGACGAGCTGCTGGACGAGGTCGTACGGCGGACCGGCGGCAACGCCCCGGTCCCGGCCGTCGCCCCCGCCGAGGCCGCCGACACCGCGCCGCTGGACGTCCCGGTCGAGGAGGAGTTCCGCGTCGGGACCATGGCCCTGGCCTGGGACGGCGAGGAACAGCGCATGATCGTCGAGGCCCAGGCGCTGGTCGAACTCGACGCCGACTCCGACGAGGACCTCGCCGAGGCCGAGGAGCGGCTGCTGCAGGACGAGGAGAACGGCCCGCCCATGCTGCGGGTCCGCCTCACCGGCGCCCAGGCCCGGGCCTTCGCCAAGCGGGCCCTGGACGTCGTCAACGCCGGCCGCCCGCCGTGCCCGCTGTGCAGCCTCCCCCTGGACCCGGAGGGGCACGTGTGCCCGCGCCAGAACGGCTACCGGCGCCAGGCGTGACGGACACGGGGGAACTGGAGGAACTGCTCGCCAAGGGCGAACTCACCGTCATCGGCCGGATCCGGGAGGCGTCCAACGCCGTCCTGCTGTGCAGCGTCACGTACGGGGGAGTGAGCGCCGACTGTGTGTACAAGCCGGTCAAGGGCGAGCGGCCGCTGTGGGACTTCCCCGACGGGAACCTCGCCCGCCGGGAGGTCGCCGCGTACCTGATCTCCGAGGCCACCGGATGGGGCCTGGTCCCCGCCACCGTGCTGCGCGACGGCCCGTACGGCGAGGGCATGGTCCAGCGGTGGATCGAGGCGGAGCAGCCGGACGAGGACTCCCCGCTCGGCGCTCTCCTCGGGCTCGTCGACGGCGAGGAGGCGGGGGAGGGCTGGAAGGCCGTCGCCCTCGCCGAGGTCGGTGAGGGCCGCACCGCGCTGCTGGTGCACGCCGACGACCCCCGGCTGCGCCGGCTCGCCGTGCTCGACGCCGTGATCAACAACGGCGACCGCAAGGGCGGCCACCTGCTGCCCGCGCCCGACGGACGGCTCTACGGCATCGACCACGGTGTGACCTTCCACGCCGAGGACAAGCTGCGCACCCTCCTGTGGGGCTGGGCGGGCGAGCCGCTGACCGACGAGGCCCGCGAGGTACTGGCCGCGCTGTCCGCCGGCCTGGCCGAGGGGGCCCCGCTCGCCACCCGGCTGGCCGAACTGATCACTCCGGTCGAGCTGGCCGCCGTACGGGACCGGGTGGCGGACCTGCTGCGCGCCGGAACCCATCCGCGGCCGTCCGGGCAGTGGCCGTCGATCCCCTGGCCACCGGTCTGAATCAGCCACTGGCCATACGCACAGAACCGGCCAGACCGCAAGAGTGCCGATCAAGACAACAGTGCAGGTCCAGTTCGTTTCCGGAACATCCGTCCGGTTAGGCTCGACGCATGCATGCCTGGCCCGCTTCTGAGGTCCCCGCCCTTCCTGGCAAGGGCCGCGACCTCCAGATCCACGACACCGCGACCCAGGGGACGATCACCCTCGCCCCCGGTCCCGTCGCCCGTATCTACGTCTGCGGCATCACTCCGTACGACGCGACCCACATCGGTCACGCGGCGACCTACAACGCGTTCGACCTCGTACAACGCGTGTGGCTCGACACCAAGCGGCAGATTCACTACGTCCAGAACGTCACGGACGTGGACGACCCGCTGCTGGAGCGGGCGCTGCGCGACAACCAGGACTGGACCGAGCTGGCGGAGCGCGAGACCGCACTCTTCCGCGAGGACATGACGGCCCTGCGGATGCTGCCCCCGCAGCACTACATCGGTGCCGTCGAGGCCATACCCGGCATCGTGCCGCTGGTCGAGCGGCTGCGGGACGCCGGAGCCGCCTACGAGCTCGACGGCGACACCTACTTCTCGGTCGAGGCCGACCCGCACTTCGGCGGGGTCTCGAACCTCGACGCCGAGGCGATGCGGCTGCTCTCGGCGGAGCGGGGCGGCGACCCCGACCGGCCGGGGAAGAAGAACCCGCTGGACCCGATGCTGTGGATGGCCGCCCGTCCGGGCGAGCCGAGCTGGGACGGCGGCTCGCTGGGCCGCGGCCGGCCCGGCTGGCACATCGAGTGCGTGGCGATCGCCCTCGACCACCTGGGCATGGGCTTCGACATCCAGGGCGGCGGCTCCGACCTGGCGTTCCCGCACCACGAGATGGGCGCCTCGCACGCGCAGGCGCTGACGGGCGAGTTCCCGATGGCCAAGGCGTACGTGCACGCGGGCATGGTGGCCCTGCACGGCGAGAAGATGTCGAAGTCGAAGGGCAACCTCGTCTTCGTCTCCGCGCTGCGGCGCTCCGGGGTGGACCCGGCGGCGATCCGCCTCGCCCTGCTGTCGCACCACTACCGGGCCGACTGGGAGTGGACGGACGAGGTCCTCGCCGAGGCCGTGGCCCGGCTGGAGCGCTGGCGTGCGGCCGTGTCCCGGCCGGACGGCATCCCCGCCGACGCCCTGGTCGAGGAGGTCCGCGAGGCCCTGGCGAACGACCTGGACGCCCCTGCCGCCCTGGCGGCCGTGGACCGCTGGGTCGAGCGGCAGATCGCCACGGACGGCGACGACGAGTCGGCCCCCGGCCTGGTCTCCCGCACCGTGGACGCGCTGCTGGGCGTCGCGCTCTAGGTCGTGTCCGCACAGGCGCGCCCCCGGCCCCCCGTGCCGGGGGCGCGCCTCTGCCGTTTCACGGCCTCACTGCATGACGGTGACCGGCGGGTGCCGGGGATCGGCCGGGCACGCGTAGAACTGCAGGGTGTAGCCGCGGCCCACGGTGACGTCCGTGGGGGTCGCGGACGCGCCGTGCGCCTCCTCGACCGGCCGCCAGCTCTCGGTCTCGGCGTCCCACTCGGTGTGATCGAGGGTGAGCAACGGTTCGCCGACGGCCGGCCACAGCAGCGGCCCGCCCACCGAGCTCTCGTGCACGGTGGGCGCGCCGGGCCGCGGGTGCAGCCGGGTGGCGGTCCGGGACATCCCCGCGAGCTCCGGGAACACCGAAGCGACGTCGAACGGCCGGGGCGGGGTGGTACGTGTCATGCTTCCCTCTCTCGGAACGGCAACCCGTATCCAAGCAGGGCGTACTGACACTAGGTCCCGGGAGTCTCCCCGTCGCCTTCTCCGTCGCCCTCGGCGGGACCGTCCGCGACGCCGTCCGGCCCCGGCGGGGCGTCCTGGTCCGGCGTGTCGTCCGGCTTCGGCTTCGGCGTGGGGCGGCCACCGGACAGGTCCCGGAAGTACGAGCCGGTGTCGGTGGCCGTCTCCGGGCCCGCCGCCGGGTCACGCCGCCGCAGGTACCGCTCGAACTCGCGGGCGATCGCGTCCCCCGACGCCTCCGGCAGGTCCGCCGTGTCCCGTGCCTCCTCCAGCGTCTGGACGTACTCCGCCACCTCGCTGTCCTCGGCGGCCAGTTGGTCCACGCCCAGCTGCCACGCCCGCGCGTCCTCCGGCAGCTC
Organism: Streptomyces sp. BF23-19; assembly: GCF_041106355.1. Classification (NCBI taxonomy): domain Bacteria; kingdom Bacillati; phylum Actinomycetota; class Actinomycetes; order Kitasatosporales; family Streptomycetaceae; genus Streptomyces; species Streptomyces sp. BF23-19. The sequence continues at coordinate 12,179 of NZ_JBGBPT010000056.1, forward strand.
GCCCAGCGGGATCCGGATGTCGATCAGATCCTCCAGCCGGTTCAGCAGGGCGAGCGTCGCCTTCGGGTTCGGCGGCTGGGAGACGTAGTGCGGCACCGCCGCCCACAGGGACACCGCCGGGACACCCGCGTGCGTACAGGCCTCCTGCAGGATGCCCACGATGCCCGTCGGTCCCTCGTACTTGGTCTCCTCCAGGTCCATCGTCCGCGCCAGGTCGGCGTCCGAGGTGACCCCGCTCACCGGCACCGGCCGGGTGTGCGGGGTGTCCCCGAGCAGCGCGCCCAGGATGACCACCATCTCCACGCCCAGCTCGTGGGCGAAGCCGAGGATCTCGTTGCAGAACGACCGCCACCGCATGGACGGTTCGATGCCCCGGACCAGCACCAGGTCGCGCGGCTTGGCGCCGCCGATCCGGACCACCGACAGCCGGGTCGTCGGCCACGTGATCTTCCGTACCCCGTTGTCCAGCCACACCGTCGGCCGGTTGACCTGGAAGTCGTAGTAGTCCTCGGCGTCGAGTGCCGCGAAGACCTCGCCCTTCCACTCCCGGTCCAGGTGTGCGACCGCACCGGAGGCCGCGTCACCCGCGTCGTTCCAGCCCTCGAACGCGGCCACCATGACCGGGTCGATCAGCTCGGGCACGCCCTCAAGCTCGATCACCCAGGTCTCCTTCCGAAGTTCCCTTGCGTACGTGGTCAGCCTAAGCCTTGATGAGGCACCGGCCACAGCCCACGACAGAGGGGCGGTTCCCCTCGGAACCGCCCCTCTTCCCCACCTGCGTGGGACCTATGCCTTACGGCCCAGCATCTCCTCGACACGGGACCGGACGGACTCGTCGTCCAGGCCGCGGATCGTCACCGTCGTACGGCGGCGCAGCACGTCGTCGACCGTCTCGGCCCACTCGTTGTCACGGGCGTAGGCGACCTGCGCCCAGATCTCCGGACCGTCCGGGTGGATCCGCTCGGCCAGCGCCGGGTCCTCGTTCGCGAGGCGCGCGATGTCGAAGGCCAGCGAGCCGTAGTGGGAAGCCAGGTGACGGGCCGTCAGCGGGTCCATCCGCGTGCCCGGCTCCCGGTCCACCAGCAGGCGGTGCGCGACCGCGTTGGGGTTGGCGACACCGGGCAGCGCGATCCGGCGCACGAGCGACTTCACCGGCTCCATGTCCTCGGTCAGCGGGCTGCCCGGGAGCTTCGCCAGCTTGTCCATGACCACACGGCCGATGTGACGGTACGTCGTCCACTTGCCGCCGGCCACCGACAGCATGCCGCCGGCGCCCTCGGAGACGACCGTCTCGCGCTTGGCCTTCTCGACGCCGCCGGGGCCGCCGGGCAGCACCCGCAGGCCCGCGAAGGCGTACGTCATCAGCGAGCGGTCCAGGTCCGCGTCCTTCACCGAGAAGGCCGCCTCGTCCAGGATCTGGGCGATGTCGGACTCGGTGGCGCGCACGTCCGCCGGGTCGCCCTCGTACACCTCGTCGGTGGTGCCGAGCAGCAGCTGGTCCTCCCACGGGAGGGCGAAGGTGATGCGGTACTTGTCGATCGGGGTGGCCATGGCGGCCTTCCACGGCGACTTGCGCTTCATGACGATGTGCGCGCCCTTGGAGAGGCGGATCGACGGCATGGAGTGCTTGTCCTCCATGCGCCGCAGGTGGTCCACCCACGGGCCGGTGGCGTTGAGCACGACGCGCGCGTCGACCCCGAACTCGGTGCCGTCGAGACGGTCCTTGAGCTCGGCGCCGGTGACCCGGCCGCGCGTCTTGCGCAGTCCGGTGACCTCGGCGTGGTTGAGGACGACCGCGCCCGACTCGACGGCCGCGCGGACCGTCATGACGGCGACGCGGGAGTCGTTCATCTGGTGGTCGTAGTAGACCGCGACGGCCTTGAGGTTGTCCGTCTTCAGACCCGGGTTGTCGGCGACGGCACGGGCCGGGGATATGACCTTGCCCATGCCGTCGCCGAAGGCCGAGAGGGCGGAGTAGGCGAAGACGCCCGCGCCCAGCTTGGCCGCACCCACCGGACCGCCCTTGTAGACCGGCAGGTAGAAGGTGAGCGGGTTGACCAGGTGCGGGGCCACGTCCTTGGCCAGCACCCGACGCTCGTGGTGGTTCTCCGCGACCAGCTTGACCGCGCCGGTCTGCAGGTAGCGCAGACCGCCGTGGACGAGCTTGGAGGAGGCCGAGGAGGTGGCGCCGGCGAAGTCGCCGGCGTCCACCATGGCAACCCGCAGGCCCGACTGCGCGGCGTGCCACGCCACGGAGGTACCCAGGATTCCACCACCGATGACCAGCAGGTCGTACGTGGCCTTCGACAGCTGCTCACGGGTCTGGGCGCGGCTGACGTTGGCACCGGCGGTCGGGTGCGTGCCCAGTGCGGGAACGCTCTGCAGGCTGCTCATATCTCTCTTAGCTCCTCGTCGATTGACTCAGCTGAGTGCGGTCAGCTGGCGTCTTCGTCGTCGACCCAGCCCATGGAACGCTCCACGGCCTTGAGCCAGCTCTTGTACTCGCGGTCCCGCTGCTCGGCGGGCATCCGCGGGGTCCACTCGGCCGCGCGGCGCCAGTTGGCGCGCAGGGCGTCGGTGTCGGGCCAGAAGCCGACGGCCAGGCCGGCGGCGTAGGCGGCGCCGAGGCAGGTGGTCTCGGCGACCATGGGGCGCACCACGGGGGCGTCCAGGAAGTCCGAGAGCGTCTGCATCAGCAGGTTGTTGGAGGTCATGCCGCCGTCGACCTTGAGGGCCGCGAGCTCGACGCCCGAGTCCTTGGTCATGGCGTCGGTGATCTCGCGGGTCTGCCAGGCGGTGGCCTCCAGGACGGCACGGGCGATGTGCGCCTTGGTGACGTACCGGGTGAGGCCGGCGACCACGCCGCGGGCGTCGGAGCGCCAGTACGGGGCGAACAGGCCGGAGAAGGCCGGCACGAAGTAGACGCCGCCGTTGTCCTCGACCGAGGAGGCGAGGGTCTCGATCTCGGCCGCGGACTTGATCAGGCCCATCTGGTCGCGCATCCACTGGACGAGCGAGCCGGTGACGGCGATGGAGCCCTCCAGCGCGTAGACCGGCTTCTGGTCGCCGATCTGGTAGCCGACCGTGGTCAGCAGGCCGCTGTAGGAGTTGATGATCTTGTCGCCGGTGTTCATCAGCATGAACGTTCCGGTGCCGTACGTGGACTTGGCCTCGCCCTCGGCGAAACAGGTCTGGCCGAAGAGGGCGGCCTGCTGGTCACCGAGCGCCGAGGCGACCGGGACACCGGCGAGGACGCCCTCCTTGACGTGGCCGTAGACCTCGGCGGAGGACCTGATCTCCGGAAGGACGTTGAGCGGGACGCCCATGGACTCGGCGATCTTGTCGTCCCAGGCCAGGGTGTGCAGGTTCATCAGCATGGTGCGCGAGGCGTTGGTGACGTCCGTGACGTGCACGCCGCCCTGCGGGCCACCCGTGAGGTTCCAGATGATCCACGAGTCCATGGTGCCGAAGAGGATGTCCCCGGCCTCGGCGCGCTCCCGCAGGCCCTCGACGTTGTCGAGCAGCCAGCGGACCTTCGGGCCGGCGAAGTAGCTCGCCAGCGGCAGGCCGGTCTCCCGGCGGAAGCGGTCCTGGCCGACGTTGCGGCCGAGCTCCTTGCACAGGGCGTCGGTGCGGGTGTCCTGCCAGACCAGCGCGTTGTGCACCGGCTCGCCGGTGTGGCGGTCCCACAGGACCGTGGTCTCGCGCTGGTTGGTGATGCCGACGGCCTTGACGTCCGCGGCGGTGATCTCCGCCTTGGCGATCGCGCTGGCCACGACCTCCTGGACGTTGGTCCAGATCTCGGTGGCGTCGTGCTCGACCTGTCCCGGCTTCGGGAAGATCTGCTCGTGCTCCTTCTGGTCGACGGCGACGATGCGGCCGTCGCGGTCGAAGACGATGCAGCGGGAGGAGGTGGTCCCCTGGTCGATCGCGGCGATGAAGGGGCCGGTGCTGGTGGTCATGTTGGCTGCTCCTGGCAGGTCGGGTGAGTAGGCGGAATCAGGAGGGCGGTGCGGATCTTACGATCTTGCCGGTACTGCTGATCAGGCGAACGCGATGTTGTACAGACCACCGGCGAGCGCGGCACCGACGAGCGGGCCGACCACCGGGATCCAGGAGTAACCCCAGTCGGAGCCGCCCTTGTTGGGCAGCGGCAGCAGGGCGTGCACGATACGCGGACCGAGGTCGCGCACCGGGTTGATGGCGTAGCCGGTCGGGCCACCGAGCGAGAGGCCGATGCCGACGACCACGAACGAGGTGATCAGGACGCCGATGACACCGAGGCCCTTGCCGCCGTCCTGGAGGCCCTGGGTCAGGATCGCCAGGATCAGGACGGCGGTACCGATGATCTCGGTCGCCAGGTTCTGCACGACGTTACGGATCTCGGGGCCGGTGGAGAAGATGCCGAGCACCGGACCGGCCACATCGTGCGGGTGCGGGTCCTCGGGACCGAGCTTGGCGTCGCGGATGTGCTCCGGGTCCGCCAGGTGGACGCGGAACTGTCCGTAGTACGTGATCCACATCAGGACCGCTCCGAGCATCGCGCCCAGCAGCTGGCCGGCGAAGTAGACGGGGGCGTCCCCCCACTCGCCGGTCGTGACGCCGATGCCGACGGTGACCGCCGGGTTGAGGTGCGCACCGGAGAGCGGCGCGGAGACGTAGGCGGCGATCAGTACGGCGAAGCCCCAGCCGAACGTGATGGCGAGCCAGCCCGCGTTGCGGGCCTTGGAGCTCTTGAGGGTCACTGCGGCGCAGACGCCACCGCCGAGCAGTGTGAGCAGGGCGGTACCGATGGTCTCGCCGATGAAGATGTCGGAGCTGGACACCCGCGACTCCTTTGTACGTCCAGGGGTGGGCGGACACCGGGTCCCTCCGGTGGTTCCGCGCACTCGGTGAGTGCTGCACCGGTCCGTGGCTTGTCGCATCCTAGCGCGTATTGCCGGTAGGTGTTCGACAATGCCGACCGATGAACGGCAGTTTTCCGCCCAAGTGAAGAACGCGTCAAGGGTCGGCCAGGCCAAAGTGTCGGATCGTTACCGCTCGGTGCGATCAGCCAAATTCGGCCATCCTGTGGCCGAGATATGGCGAAAAGTGGGCAGAAAGAGGCCAAGGTGTGGCCTGAGGCTGCTAAAGGAAGGTCAGAACCGGCCCGCGCCGAGGTCGCGTGAAACCGCGCGCGCACAGTCCCGCACCGCCGCCACCAGGGCCGGACGGGGCTCCCCGGACTCGCCGCAGACCCGTTCCACGGCGCCGGCGACCGCCACCGCGCCCACCGGCATGCGGCGCCGGTCGTGGATCGGCGCCGCCACCGAGGCGATGCCCTCCCAGGTCTCCTCGACGTCGGAGGCCCAGCCGCGCGCCCGGGTCAGGCCCAGGATCGCCTCGAAGTCGGTGCCGTCCGTGACCGTTCGGGGGGTGAAGGGCTCGCGCTCCACCTCGTGCGCCTGGGTGTGCGCCACCGGGTCGTAGGCGGAGAGCACCTTGCCCAGCGCGGTCGAGTGCAGCGGCTGCATGGCCCCGACCTCCAGCACCTGACGGCTGTCGTCGGGCCGGAACACGTGGTGCATGATCAGCACCCCGCTCTGGTGCAGCACGCCCACGTAGACGCTCTCGCCGCTCGCCCGGGCCAGGTCGTCCGTCCACACCAGGGCGCGGGCGCGCAGCTCGTGCACGTCGAGATAGCTGTTGCCCAGGCGCAGCAGCTCCGCGCCCAGCTGGTACCGGCCGGAGGCCGGGTCCTGCTCCACGAAGCCCTCGGCCTGCAGGGTGCGCAGGATGCCGTGGGCGGTGCCCTTGGCCAGGCCCAGCGAGGACGCCACGTCCGAGAGTCCCAGCCGGCGTTCGCCGCCCGCCAGGAGTCGCAGCATCGCAGCGGCTCGTTCGAGCGACTGGATGTTCCGTGCCATCGCGCAGCCTCCTGCAGACCTTCGGTATTACTGACCATCTTGACGCGGTTCGACAATGCTGAACAGTATCGGTCGATGTCGACCTTGCGCACCGTCGGACAGCTGTTCGCCGTACCACAACGGGGGGCACCCCCCGGGAAGTCCCCGCCACAGAATGCAGTCCGCCACGTGGGACACCCACACCGGGGCGGGTGCCTCGCGGTTACCCTGGCCGCGTGCACCCTTGACACAGAGGGGGTGCAAAGCCGACAGCCGTCGCATCCCAGGGAGCACAACCATGGCTTCGTTGCCCACCTTGCCCGCTGACACCCAGACCCGGGCCGATGCCCTCCGGGAGGCGCTCGCGACCCGTGTGGTCGTCGCCGACGGAGCCATGGGAACGATGCTCCAGGCGCAGGACCCCACCATGGAGGACTTCCAGCAGCTCGAAGGCTGCAACGAGGTCCTCAACATCACCCGCCCCGACATCGTGCGCTCCGTCCACGAGGCGTACTTCTCGGTGGGCGTGGACTGCGTCGAGACCAACACCTTCGGCACCAACTACGCGGCCCTCGCCGAGTACGACATCGCCGAACGCAATTTCGAACTGTCCGAGGCCGGCGCGCGCATCGCCCGCGAGGTCGCCGACGAGTTCACCGCCTCCACCGGACAGCAGCGCTGGGTCCTCGGCTCCATGGGCCCGGGCACCAAGCTCCCCACGCTCGGCCACATCACCTACGCGCAGATCCGCGACGCGTACCAGATCAACGCCGAGGGCCTGCTCTCCGGCGGCGCCGACGCGCTGCTCGTCGAGACCACCCAGGACCTCCTGCAGACGAAGTCCTCGATCATCGGCGCCCGCCGGGCCATGGAGGCCCTCGGGGTCACCGTCCCGCTGATCTGCTCCGTCACCGTCGAGACCACCGGCACCATGCTCCTCGGCTCGGAGATCGGCGCGGCCCTGACGGCGCTGGAGCCCCTGGGCATCGACATGATCGGCCTGAACTGCGCCACCGGCCCCGCCGAGATGAGCGAGCACCTGCGCTACCTCGCGCGCAACGCCCGCATCCCGCTCTCCTGCATGCCCAACGCCGGCCTGCCCGTCCTGACCAAGCAGGGCGCGCACTACCCGCTCAGCGCCCCGGAGCTGGCCGACGCCCAGGAGACCTTCGTCCGCGAGTACGGGCTCTCCCTGGTCGGCGGCTGCTGCGGCACGACCCCCGAGCACCTGCGCCAGGTCGTCGAGCGGGTCCGCGGTACGGCGATCACCGAGCGCACCCCCCAGCCCGAGCCCGGCGCCGCCTCGCTCTACCAGACCGTGCCCTTCCGCCAGGACACCTCGTACATGGCGATCGGCGAGCGCACCAACGCCAACGGCTCCAAGAAGTTCCGCGAGGCCATGCTGGAGGCCCGCTGGGACGACTGCGTGGAGATGGCGCGCGACCAGATCCGCGAGGGCGCGCACATGCTCGACCTCTGCGTGGACTACGTGGGCCGCGACGGCGTCGCGGACATGGAGGAGCTCGCCGGCCGCTTCGCCACCGCCTCCACCCTGCCGATCGTCCTGGACTCCACCGAGGTTCCCGTCATCCGGGCGGGCCTGGAGAAGCTGGGTGGCCGCGCGGTCATCAACTCCGTGAACTACGAGGACGGCGACGGCCCCGAGTCCCGCTTCGCCAAGGTCACCCAACTGGCCCAGGAGCACGGCGCCGCGCTCATCGCGCTGACCATCGACGAGGAGGGCCAGGCCCGCACCGTCGAGCACAAGGTCGCCATCGCGCAGCGCCTCATCGAGGACCTGACGGGCAACTGGGGGATCCGCGAGTCGGACATCCTCATCGACACCCTGACCTTCACGATCTGCACCGGCCAGGAGGAGTCCCGCAAGGACGGCATCGCCACGATCGAGGCGATCCGCGAGCTCAAGCGACTCCACCCGGACGTCCAGACCACCCTCGGCCTGTCCAACATCTCCTTCGGCCTCAACCCGGCCGCCCGCGTCCTGCTGAACTCGGTCTTCCTCGACGAGTGCGTCAAGGCCGGCCTGGACTCCGCCATCGTCCACGCCTCCAAGATCCTGCCGATCGCCCGGTTCGACGAGGAGCAGGTCACCACCGCCCTCGACCTGATCTACGACCGGCGCGAGGGCGACTACGACCCGCTGCAGAAGCTGATGGCCCTCTTCGAGGGCGTCAACACCAAGTCGCTCAAGGCCGGCCGCGCCGAGGAACTCCTCGCCCTGCCGCTGGACGAGCGACTGCAGCGCCGCATCATCGACGGCGAGAAGAACGGCCTGGAGACCGACCTCGACGAGGCGCTGCAGACCCGCCCCGCCCTCGACATCGTCAACGACACCCTCCTGGAGGGCATGAAGGTCGTCGGCGAGCTCTTCGGCTCCGGCCAGATGCAGCTCCCCTTCGTCCTCCAGTCCGCCGAGGTCATGAAGACGGCCGTCGCCTTCCTCGAACCCCACATGGAGAAGACCGACGACGAGGGCAAGGGCACGATCGTGCTCGCCACCGTCCGCGGCGACGTCCACGACATCGGCAAGAACCTCGTCGACATCATCCTCACCAACAACGGCTACAACGTCGTCAACATCGGCATCAAGCAGCCCGTCTCCGCGATCCTCGAAGCCGCCCAGGAGCACAAGGCCGACGTGATCGGCATGTCCGGCCTGCTCGTGAAGTCGACCGTGATCATGAAGGAGAACCTGGAGGAGCTGAACCAGCGCAAGCTGGCCGCCGACTACCCGGTGATCCTCGGCGGCGCCGCCCTCACCCGCGCCTACGTCGAGCAGGACCTCCACGAGATCTACGAGGGCGAGGTCCGCTACGCCCGCGACGCCTTCGAGGGCCTGCGCCTGATGGACGCCCTCATCGCCGTCAAGCGCGGCGTCCCCGGCGCCACCCTGCCCGAGCTCAAGCAGCGCCGCGTCGCCAAGCGCACGGCGACACCGGGGGGCCCGGCCCTCGCGGCCGACGAGGCCGAAGAGCCCGGCGGCCGCTCCGACACCTCCACCGACAACCCCATCCCCACCCCGCCCTTCTGGGGCACCCGCGTCGTCAAGGGCATCCCGCTCAAGGACTACGCCTCCTGGCTCGACGAGGGCGCCCTCTTCAAGGGCCAGTGGGGCCTCAAGCAGGCCCGCGCGGGCGGAGCCACGTACGAGGAGCTCGTCGAGAGCGAGGGTCGTCCGCGGCTGCGCGGCCTCCTGGACAAGCTGCACACCGAGAACCTGCTCGAGGCCGCGGTCGTCTACGGGTACTTCCCCTGCGTCTCCAAGGGCGAGGACCTGATCATCCTGGACGAGCAGGGCAACGAGCGGACCCGCTTCACCTTCCCGCGCCAGCGCCGCGGCCGCCGCCTGTGCCTCGCGGACTTCTTCCGTCCCGAGGAGTCCGGCGAGGTCGACGTCGTCGGCCTCCAGGTGGTCACCGTCGGCTCGAAGATCGGCGAGGCCACGGCCAAGCTGTTCGAGTCGGACTCCTACCGCGAGTACCTGGAGCTGCACGGCCTCTCGGTCCAGCTCGCCGAGGCCATGGCCGAGTACTGGCACGCGCGCGTCCGCTCCGAGCTCGGATTCGGCGGCGAGGACCCGGCGAAGGTCGAGGACATGTTCGACCTCAAGTACCGCGGCGCCCGCTTCTCGCTCGGCTACGGCGCCTGCCCCGACCTGGAGGACCGCGCGAAGATCGCCGACCTCCTGGAGCCGGAGCGGATCGGGGTCCACCTGTCGGAGGAGTTCCAGCTCCACCCGGAGCAGTCCACCGACGCGATCGTGATTCACCACCCCGAAGCGAAGTATTTCAACGCACGCTGAGCTCCATCGACGTACACTTGTCGGTCCCATACAGGCCGGTCGCCTGTTCCCCGGGGTGGTATGCCCCGCGGAAGAGGTGACCGGCCTTCTCGTCCCTTCTGAGAGGCATGCGCATGACGAGCACCGTTCCCGCCCCCGTCGCCCGTACGGCCGACGGTTCTGCCCTGCAGGCGGTGCTGCTCGACATGGACGGCACCCTGGTCGACACCGAAGGCTTCTGGTGGGAGATCGAGGCCGAGATCTTCCAGGAGCTGGGCCACCGTCTGGACGAGGCCTGGCGCGACGTGGTCGTGGGCGGTCCGATGAGCCGCAGCGCCGCCTTCCTGATCGAGTCGACCGGCGCGGCCATCGGCCTCGCCGAGCTGAGCGTCCTGCTCAACGAGCGCTTCGAGGCCCGCATCGCCGACCGGGTGCCGCTGATGCCCGGCGCCGAGCGGCTGCTGAGCGAGCTCGCCCGGCACAACGTGCCCACCGCCCTGGTCTCCGCCTCCCACCGCCGGGTCATCGACCAGGTGCTGCTCACCCTCGGCCGCGACCGCTTCACGATGACGGTCGCCGGCGACGAGGTGGCCCGTACCAAGCCGCACCCCGACCCGTACCTGTTCGCCGCGCGCTCGCTGGGCGCGCACCCCTCCCGGTGCGCGGTCATCGAGGACACCCACACCGGTGTGGCGGCCGCCGAGGCCGCCGGCTGCCGGGTCGTGGCCATCCCCTCGGTCGGCGTGATCGAAGCCGCCCCCGGGCGGACGGTCGTCCGCTCGCTGGAAGACGTCGACCTCGCGTTCCTGCGCTCGCTCATCGCCCCGATGAACTGAGAGTGACGACCCCGCCCTCCCGTCGGGCCCGCACCCGACCCAAGCGGACACATCGGCATGCACTGACCCACATCGGTATGCATTGCCACGCACCGGAGCCCTCCGAGCACGCTCCGTGCCGAACGGAACGCTGTCCGGCTGGGCCCTGACGGAAGGATCTTCCGCCCCGGGCCCCGGAGGCTGAAATTCCATCCTTTCCGGGGTCGTTGCGGAGGGTGACCTTGGTCACGCTCCGCACCCCCGGCGGGTCTGCCCCGGAGCCCCCGCGGCTACCAATGTGTCCACATTGATCAGCCCCTGACCGAATCTGCGCAGCCCTGCGCGTGAACAGGCAGTTCGCTCCGATCACGGTGTGATTACGCCCCAAGTCCGGTCAGTTCCAGCCATCCCGTCCCGGGCCACTAGTGTCGATGTGGGCACTACGCCGCACCTCAGCCGTCCCCGACACACACCCCTGTGCCGGGACCGCGTGGACCGATCGTCACACCACCGGCCCGATCGTTCCGCCCTGAACGGGCGACCGCCGCGAAGTGCCCTCTACGCCGCTTTGAACAAGTGCCGGTTACAGGGAGTACTTCCAGCATGAACCGCAAGACCATGGTGCTGACGGCCGCGGCCGGACTGCTCACCCCCGCGCTGGCCGCCTGCGGCAGCGCGAGCGGCGGAGGAGCAGGATCCGGAGCGATCGTCGTCGGAACCACCGATCGGTTCGAGGCCGCAGACTTCGCTCCCGCCCCCTTCGACCCGGCCTACGCCTACGACGCCGGCGCCTGGAACATCCTGCGCCAGACCGTCCAGACGCTGATGCACACCCCGCGCGGCGGCGGTCAGCCCGTCCCCGAAGCGGCCTCCGCCTGCCGCTTCACCGACTCCGGCAACGAGAGCTACCGCTGCACCCTGCGCCCCGGTCTGAAGTTCGCCGACGGTGAGCCCCTCACCGCCAAGGACGTCAAGTTCTCCATCGACCGCGTCCTCGCCATCAAGGACGAGAACGGCCCCTCCTCGCTCCTCTCCACCCTCGACAACGTCGAGGTCAAGGGCGCCGACACCGTCGTCTTCCACCTGAAGACCCCGGACGCGACCTTCCCCTTCAAGCTCTCCACCCCCGCCGCCGGCATCGTCAGCGAGAAGAACTACGACGCCAAGAAGCTCCGCGAGGGCTTCGCCGTGGACGGCTCCGGCCCCTACACGATGAAGGCCGAGGTCAAGAGCGGCCGACTGGTGCGCGCCGTCTTCACCAAGAACCCGCACTACAAGGGCGACCTCAAGCTGCAGAACGACAAGGTCGAGCTGCGCACCTTCACCGACTCCCCGGCCATGGGCAAGGCACTCACCGACGGGAAGATCCACATGGTCTCCCGCACCCTGTCGCCGGCCCAGATCACCGAGTTCAGCGCCCAGCCCCCCAAGGGCGTCAAGCTGGTCCCGATGCCCGGCCTGGAGATCCGCTACCTCGGCTTCAACACCGAGGCACCGGTCGTCAAGGACAAGGCCGTACGCCAGGCGCTCGCCGCCGCCGTCGACCGCGGCCAGCTCATCTCCAAGGTCTACGGCAAGTCCGCGCAGCCGCTCTACTCGCTGGTCCCCACCACCGTGCCGGGCCACGTCAACTCCTTCTACAACAAGTACGGCGACGCCAACACGCCCAAGGCCGCCGCCCTGCTGAAGGAAGCCGGGATCAAGACCCCGGTCAAGCTGACCCTGCACTACACCAGCGACCACTACGGCGACGGCACGGCCGCCGAGTTCGACGCCCTCAAAGCCCAGTTGAACTCCACCGGCCTCTTCGACATCACCGTCCAGGGCAGCGAATGGGCGGACTTCCGCCCCGCCCAGAAGAAGGGCGACCACGCCGCCTACGGGCTCGGCTGGTTCCCCGACTACCCGGACGCCGACAACTTCCTCGCCCCGTTCCTGGAGCAGGACAACTTCCTGGGCACGCCGTACGCCAACAGCGCGGTGCGCACCAGGCTCATCCCCGAATCCCGGCGGGCGGTCGACCGTACGATCGCCGTCCCCGCGATCACGGAGATACAGGACATCGTCGCCGAGGACGTGCCCGTCCTGCCCCTGTGGCAGGGCAAGCAGTACGTCGCCGCACGCGACGGGATCACCGGAGTGGAGTGGTCGGTCAACTCCATCTCCGACCTCCAGCTGTGGGAGCTCGGCCGTGGCGTAAGCGGCTGAGCAAGGCATCGACCGGCAGCGGAAGTCGCGGGCCGGACCAACGAAACAGTTCGACTGTGAAGGACGTTCGCGTGAATCGACGTAACCAGTGGCTGGCGGCCCCGCTCGGCGCGGCCACCGCCGCCGCGCTGCTCAGCGGTTGCGGCTCGACCGATGGCTCCAATGCCGGCAGCGGCAAGGGGGTGGTCATGGGCATATCCGACAAGGTGAAGTCCGTCGACCCGGCATCGGGCTACGACCCCGGCTCCTGGCTGCTGTTCAACAACGTCTTCCAGTCGCTGCTGAGCTTCCCCAAGGGCGGCACCACCCCCGAGCCCGACGCCGCCCAGGCCTGCGGCTTCGAGGGCGGCGACAGCAAGCTCTACAAGTGCACCCTGCGCGACGGCCTGAAGTTCAGCAACGGCCACAGCCTCACCTCGAAGGACGTCAAGTTCTCCTTCGAGCGCACCCTGAAGATCAACGACGCGAACGGCCCGGCCGTCATGCTCGCGTCCATCGCGAGCATCGACGCCCCCGACGACAAGACCGTCGTCTTCAAGCTCAAGACCTCCGACGCCACCTTCCCCAGCAAGATCGCGTCGGGTGCCGGCTCCATCGTCGACCACGCCGAGTACCCGGCCGACAAGCTGCGCACCGACAACAAGGCCATCGGCTCCGGCGTCTACAAGCTCGACTCCTTCGGCGAGAAGAGCGCCAGCTTCTCCGTCAACGAGTCCTACAGCGGCAAGGCCAAGGCCAAGAACACCGGCGTCACCCTCAAGTTCTTCAACGGCGACCAGGCCGGCCTCAAGACGACCCTCGAAAGCGGCGACGTCGACTTCGCCTTCCGCGGCCTCGCCGCCAAGGACATCGCCGCCCTCGCCTCCAGCAAGACCGGCGACAACAAGGTCGACGTCGTCCAGGGCACCGGCGCCGAGGTCGAGCACATGGTGTTCAACGTCAACGACCCCGTCGTCGGCAAGCTCCCCGTGCGCAAGGCCATGGCCTACCTCATCGACCGCGAAGCCCTCGTCCGCGACGTGTACGCGGGCACCGCCACCGCGCTCTACTCCATCGTGCCCACCGGCATCGCCGGCCACACGACCCCGTTCTTCGACCGCTACGGCGGCACTCCGCAGCCCGAGAAGGCCAAGGCCGTCCTCAAGGCCGGCGGCATCAACGGCAAGGTCAAGGTCACCCTGTACTCGACCCCGTCCCGCTACGGCCCCTCCACGGACCAGCAGTTCGAGGTCATCGCCAAGCAGCTCAACGACAGCGGCCTCTTCGACGCCGACGTCAAGTCCGTCGAGTACGAGCAGTACGAGAAGGACATCCAGGCCGGCAAGTACGGCGTGTACGTGAAGGGCTGGGTGCCCGACTACCCGGACGCCGACAACTTCACGCAGCCGTTCTTCGGCCCGGACAACGTGCTGAACAACAACTACGACAACAAGGAGATCACCGGGACGATCATCCCGTCGACCTCCGCGAAGTCCGACCGCACCGCGGCCAACACGGACTACAACCGCCTCCAGGACATCGTCGCCGAGGAGCTCCCGCTCATCCCGCTCTGGCAGGGCAAGCAGTACGCCGTCACCCGCCAGAACGTGAGCGGCCTGCAGTGGTCCCTCGACGCCTCGACCGTCTTCCGCTTCTGGGAGATCAGCAAGGGCTGATGCCACCGGAGCCGGACCCGCCCACGGGCGGGCCCGGCACCACGCGCCCGCCCACGGGCGGGCCCGGCACCACGCGAAGGGGCCGTACGCGCACACGCGCGTACGGCCCTTTCGCGCATACGCGCCCCCGGCGGACCTACTGGGCCCCGGGACGCACCAGACCGCTCTCGTACGCGTACACCGCCGCCTGGACCCGGTCCCGCAGCCCCAGCTTCGTCAGCACATGCCCCACATGCGTCTTGACCGTCGTCTCGCTCACGAACAGATCCGCCGCGATCTCCGCGTTCGACAGCCCCCGGGACACCAGCTTGAGCACCTCGACCTCACGCTCGGTCAGCGTCCCCAGATTGTTCGGCAGGTTCTCCTCACCCGACGGCAGATGCCCCGCGTACTTGTCCAGCAGCCGCCGCGTGATGCTCGGCGCGAGCATCGCCTCACCCGCCGCGACCACCCGGATCGCCTGCACCAGCTCGGCCGCCGGCGCGTCCTTCAGCAGGAACCCGCTCGCCCCCGCCCGCAGCGCCTCCACCACGTACTCGTCCAGGTCGAACGTGGTCAGCACCAGCACCTTCGCCGGCCCGTCCCGCTCCGGACCCGTGATCTGCCGGGTCGCCTCCACCCCGTCCATCCGCGGCATCCGGATGTCCATCAGCACCACATCGGGCTGCAGCGCCCGCACCTGGTCCAGCGCCTGCAGACCGTCCCCGGCCTCACCGACCACCGCCAGGTCCTCCTCCGCCTCCAGGATCATCCGGAAGCCGGTGCGCAGCAGCGGCTGGTCGTCGACCAGAAGGACGCGGATCGCCACGGGGTCTACCTCGAATTCGTCGGACGGCTACGGCGGGCCCGCCCATTCTGCCCTGACACCGAGATCAGGATTCCTTCGGGCGCTCCGCCCCCGACCCCGCCGGATTCACCTCAGGACGCGGGGAGATCACCAACGGGTACGGCGGGGGAGTACCACCGAACTCCGGACACACCGCCTGATGATCACACCAGCCACACAGCTTCGTCGGCCGCGGCCGCCACTCACCCGACTCCGTCGCCTCCCGGATCGCCTCCCACAACGCCAGCAGCTTGCGCTCCACCCGCTCCAGATCCGCGACCACCGGGTCGTACGTCAACACATCCCCACTGCCCAGATACACCAGCTGCAGCCGCCGCGGCACCACCTGCTTCAGCCGCCACACCACCAGCGCGTAGAACTTCATCTGGAACAGCGCACCCTCGGCATACTCCGGCCGCGGCGCCTTCCCCGTCTTGTAGTCGACGATCCGCACCTCACCCGTCGGCGCCACGTCCACCCGGTCGATGATCCCGCGCAGCCGCAGCCCCGACTCCAGCTCCGTCTCCACGAAGAACTCCCGCTCCACCGGCTCCAGCCGCGTCGGGTCCTCCAACGTGAACCACCGCTCCACCAACGCCTCGGCCTCCGTCAGCCACCGCGCCAGCCCCGCCCCCTCGTCACCCTCCGGGAACAGCCCCATCAGCTCCGGCTTCGACTCCAGCAGCCGATCCCACTGCCCCGGCAACAACGCCTTCGCCGCCGGCGCCGTCCGCTCCTGCGCCGGATGATCGAAGAGCCGCTCCAGCACCGCATGCACCAAAGTCCCCCGCGTCGCGGCCGCACTCGGCTTCTCCGGCAGCCTGTCGATCACCCGGAACCGGTACAGCAGCGGGCACTGCATGAAATCGCTCGCCCGCGAAGGGGAAAGCGAAGAGGGCGCCACAGCGCTCCGCACTTCGGCATCGGCTGCGCCAGGCACAGCACCGGGGCTCGTCGTCATGCACAAAACCCTACGACCCACCACCGACAGGACGCGCATACCATCGACGCCGAGCCCCCTCGCACTGCATGATCGGAGCATCACAACCCGCTACACCACCACCCCGCACACGAACAGAACACACTGGAAACACCAGCACCGAACGAAGGACAGCCGTGGCAGACACCGACGAAACCGGCGAGCGCTCAGGCGGCCGCTCCGGACCGGGCGGCGGACTCCTCATGGGCCGCCCCTTCGGCGTACCCGTCTACGTCTCGCCCAGCTGGTTCCTCGTCGCCGCCCTCATCACCTGGGTCTTCGGCGACCAGCTCGACCGCGTCCTGCCCGACCTCGGACCCGTCCGCTACCTCGTCTCCCTCTTCTTCGCCGTCGCCTTCTACGCCTCCGTCCTGGTCCACGAACTCGCGCACACCGTCGCAGCCCTCCGCTTCAAACTCCCCGTGCGCCGCATCCAGCTCCAGTTCTTCGGCGGAGTCTCCGAGATCGAAAAGGAATCCGAGACACCCGGCCGCGAATTCGTCCTCGCCTTCGTCGGCCCCCTGCTCTCCCTCGTCCTCACCGGAGCCTTCTACCTCGGCATGAAAGCCGTCGACCCGGCCACCGTCCCCGGTGTCCTCCTCGCCGGCCTGATGATCTCCAACCTGCTCGTCGCCGCCTTCAACCTGCTCCCCGGCCTCCCCCTCGACGGCGGCCGCATGCTCCGCGCCGTCATCTGGGGCATCACCGGCAAACCCATGACCGGCACCATCGCCGCCGCCTGGGTCGGCCGCGGCCTCGCCCTCGCCGTCCTCCTCGGCCTCCCCCTCCTCACCCACACCGGCGTCCTCGGCAACCGCACCTCGGAAATCGGCGGCATGAACACCGTCATGGACGCCCTGCTCGCCGCCATCCTCGCCGGCATCATCTGGACCGGCGCCGGCAACAGCCTGCGCATGGCCCGCCTGCGCGAGCACCTCCCCGAACTACGCGCCCGCACCCTCACCCGACGCGCCATCCCCGTCGAGAACGCCACCCCCCTCTCCGAGGCCCTGCGCCGCGCCAACGAAGCCGGCGCCCGCGCCCTCGTCGTCGTCGACGGACAAGGCGACCCCACCGCCATCGTCCGCGAAACCGCCATCGCCTCCGTCCCCGAACACCGCCGCCCCTGGGTCGCCGTCAGCACCCTCGCCCAGGACCTCACCGACGGCATGAAGGTTTCAGCGGACCTCACCGGCGAAGAACTCCTCGACCACCTCCGCGCCACCCCCGCCACCGAATACCTCGTCCTCGAAACCACCGGCACCATCTACGGCGTCCTGTCCACCCTCGACGTCGAAAAGGCCTTCGTGAAGGCCATGGCACGGCCCCAGTCCTGAAGCCAATACACTGGTCACATGTCCGAACCGACCGGTGCCGCCCGCCGACGCGGGCCCTTCGAGGTCGGGGACCAGGTACAGCTCACCGACCCCAAGGGCCGCCACTACACGTTCACGCTCGAAGCCGGGAAGAATTTCCACACCCACAAGGGTTCCTTCCCGCACGACGAGCTGATCGGTGCTCCCGAAGGCAGCGTTGTCCGCACCACGGGCAACGTCGCATACCTCGCGCTGCGCCCCCTGCTCCCCGACTATGTCCTGTCCATGCCCCGCGGCGCCGCCGTGGTCTACCCCAAGGACGCGGGCCAGATCCTGGCCTTCGCCGACATCTTCCCCGGCGCCCGCGTCGTGGAAGCGGGAGTGGGCTCCGGCTCCCTGAGCAGCTTCCTGCTGCGCGCCATCGGCGACCAGGGCATGCTCCACAGCTACGAGCGCCGCGCGGACTTCGCCGAAATCGCCACCGCCAACGTCGAACGCTACTTCGGCGGCCCCCACCCCGCGTGGCAGCTGACCGTCGGCGACCTCCAGGACAACCTGTCCGACACGGACGTCGACCGCGTCATCCTCGACATGCTCGCCCCCTGGGAATGCCTCGAAGCCGTCTCCAAGGCCCTGGTCCCCGGCGGCATCCTCTGCTGCTACGTGGCCACCACCACCCAGCTGTCCAAGACCGTCGAGTCCATCCGCGAGATCGGCTGCTTCGCCGAGCCGCAGCCCTGGGAATCGATGATCCGCAACTGGCACGTGGAAGGCCTCGCCGTCCGCCCGGACCACCGGATGATCGGCCACACCGGCTTCCTCGTCACCGCCCGCCGCCTCGCGGACGGCGTCGAGCCCCCCATGCGCCGTCGCCGCCCCGCCAAGGGCGCCTACGGCGAGGACTACGACGGCCCCGGCAGCGACCGCTCCGCGTAACGGCCCCGCAGACCCAACACGAAGGCGCTGTGGCGCAGTTCCCCCGACCGACCCGGGAACTGCCCCACAGCGCCTTTTCGTTGTCCCGTGCACCAGCCCCGGACCCAGCCGTTCCACCGCTCTGTGAGGTGTGGCACGATGCTGGCTCCTCGTCACCCTTCGCACAGGAGACACCCCGCGTGCCGCACAGCCACGCCGAGACGGCCCCGCTCCCGCACACCCTGGAGCACAGCCGCACCAGGCCCGTCCACTGGCTCGCCACGGCCACCGCCATGGCAGCCGTCATAGCCGCCGCAGGACTCGTACAACCGGCCACCGGCACCCCGGCCACCGACACCACCGCAGCAGCCGCCCAGCCCCCCGCGAAGGGCCCCCTGGCCACCCCACCCGACCCGGCGGGAGTCAGCTACCCCCTCGACTGCAAGGGCGCCCCCCAGACCGTCACCACCAGCGCCCAGGGCGACCTCGACGGCGACGGCCGCCCCGAGACCGTGGCCGCCGTCCGCTGCGACGCCGGCTCCGGCACCCCGCCCCACGCGATCTACGTACTCGTCCAGGACCCGACCGAAGGCACCCGCCCCCGCGTCGTCGCCACCCTGCTCGAAGCCTCCCGACGACAGACCGCCACCGAGCTCACCGTGCGCGACGGACTGGTCACCGCGACCCTCGTCGGCTACTCCTCACCCGACGTACCCCGCTACAGCCCCGACACGAAGCAGCTCGCCAAGTGGCGCTGGCGCGACGGAAAATTCCGCCAGGAGCTGACGGACTCGGCCGCCAGGAGTGTTTGAAGCGTCACTCCGCGTCGGGACCGAAGACTTCCACCCTGTCCGAAACGCGCCTCACATGAATGCAGTCCCCCGGACATTCCTTGGCCGAGTCGACCACGTCCTGGAGCAGCGTCAGCGGAACCGGAGTGGTCGCCCCCGTGTCCTGCAGCAGCTCGTCCTCCGGGCTCTTCACATACGCCAGACCATCGATGTCCAGCTCGAACACCTCAGGCGCGTACTGCACGCAGATGCCGTCCCCGGTGCACAGGTCCTGATCGATCCAGACCTCGAGCGGCTCGCCGGCCTCACCGGCACCACCCGTCGGAGCCTCCTGCTGCACGGTCATATCTCCTGCCGTTCCCTGCGCTGAGTGATCCATCCCGGTCGAAACCCGCAGCAAGTCGCGCGGGCCCTGACGGGTGTTGAACGCTTCGACCTTACAACCGGCTGCTTCCCGAGTTTGATGGGTGGGTATTTCCTTGGCGTGAGGGAGTACGCAAGGGTGAAGATCGGACACACCTCTACCGTCTTTGTGATCTAGGGGTTTCAATCACCACCAGCCCAGGTAGGGTCAGGAAGCGTCCAGCTCCCCTTGGAGGAGGTGAGGACCGTGGCAGCCCACGACGACGACATCAACCGCGGCATCCGGCCCGCGCGAGGGTCCGAGGACCCCGCCGGCCAGGTTGCCTATCTCGAGCAGGAAATCGCCGTCCTGCGACGAAAGCTCGCCGACTCTCCGCGACACACGAGGATTCTCGAAGAGCGGATCGTCGAGCTCCAGACAAACCTGGCCGGCGTATCCGCACAGAACGAACGACTCGCGAATACCCTCCGTGAGGCCCGAGACCAGATCGTGGCCCTCAAGGAAGAAGTCGACCGGCTCGCACAGCCGCCGGCCGGTTTCGGTGTCTTCCTGCAGGCCAACGAGGACGGCACCGTCGACATCTTCACCGGAGGCCGAAAGCTCCGCGTGAACGTCAGCCCCAGCGTCGACCCGGAAGACCTCCGGCGCGGCCAGGAGGTCATGCTCAACGAGGCCCTCAACGTGGTCGAGGCCATGGAATTCGAGCGGGCCGGGGACATCGTCACCCTCAAGGAGATCCTCGAGGACGGCGAGCGCGCCCTGGTCGTCGGGCACACCGACGAGGAAAGGGTGGTGAGGCTCGCCGAGCCGCTCCTGGACATCACCATCCGCCCCGGCGACGCCCTCCTGCTCGAACCCCGCTCCGGCTACGTCTACGAGGTCGTCCCCAAGAGCGAGGTCGAAGAACTCGTCCTCGAAGAGGTCCCCGACATCGACTACGACAAGATCGGCGGCCTGGGCGACCAGATCGAGCTGATCCGCGACGCGGTCGAGCTCCCGTACCTCTACCCGGACCTCTTCAAGGAACACGAACTGCGGCCCCCGAAGGGCATCCTGCTCTACGGCCCGCCCGGCTGCGGCAAGACGCTCATCGCCAAGGCCGTCGCCAACTCCCTTGCCAAGAAGGTCGCCGAGGTGACCGGCCAGCCCGCCGGGAAGTCCTACTTCCTGAACATCAAGGGCCCCGAACTCCTCAACAAGTACGTCGGCGAGACCGAGCGACACATCCGCCTCGTCTTCCAGCGCGCCCGCGAGAAGGCCAGCGAGGGCACCCCCGTCATCGTCTTCTTCGACGAGATGGAATCCCTCTTCCGCACCCGCGGATCCGGCGTCAGCTCGGACGTGGAGAACACCATCGTCCCCCAGCTGCTCGCCGAGATCGACGGCGTGGAAGGCCTGGAGAACGTCATCGTCATCGGCGCCTCCAACCGCGAGGACATGATCGACCCGGCCATCCTGCGCCCCGGCCGGCTCGACGTGAAGATCAAGATCGAGCGCCCGGACGCCGAGGCCGCGAAGGACATCTTCGCGAAGTACCTCAAGGCCTCGCTGCCCCTGCACTCGGACGACCTGTCCGAACACCAGGACTCCAAGGACGGCACCGTCCACAGCATGATCCAGACCGTCGTCGAGCAGATGTACGCCGAAACCGAGGAGAACCGCTTCCTCGAGGTCACGTACGCCAACGGCGACAAGGAAGTCCTCTACTTCAAGGACTTCAACTCCGGCGCGATGATCCAGAACATCGTCGACCGGGCCAAGAAGATGGCCATCAAGGCCTTCCTCGAACACAACCAGAAGGGTCTGCGGGTGGCCCACCTGCTCCAGGCCTGCGTGGACGAGTTCAAGGAGAACGAGGACCTGCCCAACACCACCAACCCGGACGACTGGGCCCGCATCTCCGGAAAGAAGGGCGAGCGGATCGTATTCATCCGCACCCTCGTCACCGGAAAGCAAGGCGCGGACACCGGACGCTCCATCGACACGGTGGCAAACACCGGTCAGTACCTCTGACAAAGCGGGGCGGCTGCGGATGCCCGGGGAGGG
>NZ_JBGBPT010000056.1:33790-58529 GCF_041106355.1 Streptomyces sp. BF23-19
CCCTCCCCGGGCATCCGCAGCCGACTGCTTTACCCCACCGCATTACCGGCCGCTTTTCAGCCGGTGACGAGGCGGATCGAATGACGGAAATGATCTCCCCACGAGCGCGCAGTGGTTCTAGGCTCTTCCGTACCGCCGGACGCGCAGTGCGGGGACGGGCACCGCACAGGCACACGCACCGGAGCACCAGCGGTACTTGAGCGCCGCTCCCGAAAGGGGAGCGCCGCCGGGCAAGGAGGGCCGCATGACCGTACGGCGAGTAATGGGGATCGAGACGGAGTACGGGATCTCCGTCCCGGGGCACCCGAACGCCAATGCCATGCTCACCTCGTCCCAGATCGTCAACGCCTACGCGGCGGCGATGCACCGGGCGCGACGCGCCCGCTGGGACTTCGAGGAGGAGAATCCGCTGCGGGACGCCCGCGGCTTCGACCTCGCCCGCGAGGCCGCCGACAACAGCCAGCTGACCGACGAGGACATCGGCCTCGCCAACGTCATCCTCACGAACGGCGCACGGCTCTACGTCGACCACGCACACCCCGAATACAGCTCGCCCGAGATCACCAACCCGCTCGACGCCGTCCTGTGGGACAAGGCCGGCGAGCGGATCATGGCCGAGGCGGCCGTACGCGCCGCCCAGCTCCCCGGCGCCCAGCCGATCCACCTCTACAAGAACAACACCGACAACAAGGGCGCCTCCTACGGCACGCACGAGAACTACCTGATGAAGCGGGAGACCCCCTTCTCGGAGATCGTGCGCCACCTGACCCCCTTCTTCGTCTCGCGACAGGTCGTGACCGGCGCGGGACGCGTGGGCATCGGCCAGGACGGCCGCGAACACGGCTTCCAGATCAGCCAGCGCGCGGACTACTTCGAGGTCGAGGTCGGCCTGGAGACCACCCTCAAGCGACCCATCATCAACACCCGCGACGAGCCGCACTCGGACGCCGAGAAGTACCGCCGGCTCCACGTGATCATCGGAGACGCCAACCTCGCCGAGATCTCCACCTACCTCAAACTCGGCACGACAGCGCTTGTCCTGTCCATGATCGAGGACGGGTTCATCAACGTCGACCTGGCCGTCGACCAGCCCGTACGCACCCTGCACCAGGTCTCCCACGACCCGGACCTGCAGCACCTGATCACGCTGCGCAGCGGCCGGACACTGACCGCGGTGCAACTGCAGATGGAGTACTTCGAGCTGGCCCGGAAGTACGTGGACGAACGTTTCGGGTCCGACGCGGACGAGCAGACCAAGGACGTGCTGGGCCGCTGGGAAGACGTGCTGGGCCGGCTGGAGAGCGACCCGATGAGTCTGTCGGGGGAGCTGGACTGGATCACCAAGAAGGAGATCCTGGAGGGCTACCGGCGCCGGGACGGGCTGAACTGGGACGCGGCGCGGCTGCACCTGGTGGACCTCCAGTACTCGGACGTACGGCCCGAGAAGGGCCTGTACAACCGCCTGGTGGCCCGCGGCAAGATGAAGCGCCTGGTGGAAGAGCCGGCCGTGGAGCGGGCTCAGAGCAAGCCTCCGGAGGACACCCGGGCGTACTTCCGCGGCCGCTGCCTGGAGCAGTACGCGGACGACGTGGCGGCGGCGTCCTGGGACTCGGTGATCTTCGATCTCCCCGGCCGGGACTCGCTCCAGCGCGTCCCGACGCTGGAACCCCTGCGGGGGACCCGCAACCACGTCAAGGAGCTCCTGGACCGCTGCCGCACGGCGGAGGACCTGGTCCGGGTGCTTTCGGGGCAGTGAACGCGGCTGAAAGGCCTTCGGTCCGGGAATCATGAAGAGAACCGGACTGTGAAAGTACGGGGACGAATGTCGGACCCTCCTTGTAGGGTCCGA
The DNA here is from genome assembly GCF_041106355.1 of Streptomyces sp. BF23-19. Lineage (NCBI taxonomy): Bacteria > Bacillati > Actinomycetota > Actinomycetes > Kitasatosporales > Streptomycetaceae > Streptomyces > Streptomyces sp. BF23-19. The sequence goes on from NZ_JBGBPT010000056.1 coordinate 35,640, forward strand.
CGTAGGGTCTGATCTTGAGAGATCCCGAATCCCGGGGTCTCTCGACATGAGCGTGCGAACCGAGCGGGGTGAGGTAGACATGGCGACCAAGGACACCGGCGGCGGACAGCAGAAGGCGACGCGCTCGACCGAGGAGGTCGAGGAGGCGGCGGTCGAGGAATCGACCGACCTCAAGGAGCGCCAGGAAAAGCTCTCCGACGACGTCGACTCCGTACTCGACGAAATCGATGATGTGCTCGAGGAAAACGCCGAGGATTTCGTGCGCTCCTTCGTTCAGAAGGGCGGCGAGTGATTTTGCCTTCAATTCGAAGGTGAAGTGACTCGGGGAGGATGAGTGGCGGGGGCGTCGAAGCAGTGTCCACGGTGTGGCTTACACAAGCCGCTCGCGGATTTCGCTTCAAATAAGGCCATGCGTGACGGCCTGCAGTGCTACTGCAGGCCGTGTGCGGCCGAGTATCACCAGCAGCGCCAGAAGGCCAAGGGGAAGAATGTGCGTCCCCGCGTCGAAGCCCCAGAGGGGCACAAGTACTGCCGACGGTGTGGGGAGATCAAGCCTCACTCGGAATGGGACCGGAACAAGAGGGCCTCGGACGGGTTGTCCACGCGGTGCAAGGCGTGTCGCGCGGTCGAAGGTCGAGTGGGCCACCTCAAACGCGCCTATGGCATCACAGAGGCGCAACGTGACGAGATGATCGCAGCTCAGGGCGGGATTTGCTGTATCTGCCTAAAGGCTTCGGCCGTGCATGTGGATCACTGCCATCAGACGGGTAAGGTCCGAGGCGTACTGTGCTTCAACTGCAATTCGGCCATCGGCAAGTTGGGAGACGATCCCGACACTCTGCGTCGGGCCATCTCATATCTGGAGGGACACGCGTGGAAGCCAACAATCGTGGCACAGGGCGTCTACCGGCAGCCTTCCTGACGCCGGGGTCGTCGTCCTTCATGGACTTCCTGGGCGCGCACTCGCCCGAGATGCTGCCCGGCAACCGCAGGCTGCCGGAGGGTGTCGTCGAGGCGCCGCACGGGACGACCATCGTCGCCGCCACCTTCCCCGGCGGGGTCGTCCTCGCCGGTGACCGGCGGGCGACCATGGGGAACATGATCGCGCAGCGGGACATCGAGAAGGTGTTCCCCGCCGACGAGTACTCCGCCGTCGGTATCGCCGGTACGGCCGGCCTGGCCGTGGAGATGGTCAAGCTGTTCCAGCTGGAGCTGGAGCACTTCGAGAAGGTGGAGGGGACGACCCTGTCCCTGGAGGGCAAGGCCAACCGGCTCTCCACCATGATCCGGAGCAATCTGGGGATGGCCATGCAGGGCTTGGCGGTCGTGCCGCTGTTCGCGGGCTACGACGAGGCCAAGGAGAAGGGCCGGATCTTCTCCTACGACGTGACCGGCGGTCGCTCCGAGGAGCACGGCTACGCCGCCACCGGTTCCGGTTCGATCTTCGCCCGGGGTTCCATGAAGAAGCTCTTCCGTCCCGATCTGACGGAGGAGCAGGCCACCACCCTGGTCGTCCAGGCGCTGTACGACGCCGCCGACGACGACTCGGCGACCGGTGGGCCGGACCTGTACCGCCACATCTACCCGATCGTCACCGTGATCACGGACGAGGGGTTCCGTAGGCTGACCGACGACGAGTCGCAGGAGCTCGCCCGTACGGTCACCAACCGTCGGCTGGAGCAGCCCGACGGCCCGCGCGCCGCCCTGCTCTGACCATCCGTCGCCCCGTAGGAGCCCAGAAGAAAGGGACGGACAGCCGGTGTCGACTCCGTTCTATGTGTCACCCCAGCAGGCCATGGCCGACCGGGCGGAATACGCCCGCAAGGGCATCGCCCGCGGTCGCAGCCTGGTCGTGCTGCAGTACGCCGACGGCATCGTGTTCGTCGGTGAGAACCCGTCCCGTGCGCTGCACAAGTTCAGCGAGATCTACGACCGGATCGGCTTCGCGGCCGCCGGCAAGTACAACGAGTACGAGAACCTGCGGATCGGCGGTGTGCGGTACGCGGATCTGCGTGGATACACCTACGACCGTGACGATGTGACGGCCCGTGGGCTGGCGAACGTCTACGCGCAGACGCTCGGCACCATCTTCTCCTCGGCCGGTGAGAAGCCGTACGAGGTGGAGCTGGTGGTCGCGGAGGTCGGTGCGACGGCCGCGGGCGACCAGATCTACCGGCTGCCGCACGACGGGTCGATCGTGGACGAGCACGGTTCGGTCGCGGTCGGTGGCAATGCCGAGCAGATCAGTACCTTCCTGGATCAGCGTCACCAGGACGGGATGACCTTGTCGGAGGCGTTGAAGCTGGCGGTGCAGGCGCTGTCCAGCCAGGCCAACGGCGCGGACAAGGCGATTCCGGCGGAGCGGCTGGAGGTCGCGGTGCTGGACCGTACGCGGGCGCAGCAGCGCAAGTTCAAGCGGATCCGGGGCCGGCAGCTGTCGCGGCTGCTGGAGGCGGACGTGACGGCGGCGGTGCAGGCCGATGCCGTGTCGAACGACGAGGCGCCGGAGGACGACGCCGAGTAGTCGTGGTGTGGGAGGGGCCCCGGTTCGCCGTTTCGGCGGGCCGGGGCTTCGTCGTGTCCGGACCGCTACGGCTGCGGCGCCGGGGCGGGGCCCGTGGAGTCGCGGACGACGAGTCGGACGGGGATGTCGGGTGCGTTCCAGGTGGTGCCTTCGAGGGTGGCGAGGAGGGCGGCCATGCCTTGTTCGCCGACGCGTTCGGCGGGGAGGTGGACGGTGGTGAGTTCGGGTTCGACGGCGGTGGCGAGGGCGAGGTCGTCGAAGCCGGTGACGGAGAGGTCCTCGGGGATGCGCAGGCCGAGGCGGCGGGCGGCCTTGCAGGCGCCGGCGGCGAGGATGTCGTCGTCGCAGACGACGGCGGTGGGTCGGTCCTGGGGGGTCGCCAGGGCGGTCTCCATGGCCGTACGGGCGCCGTCGACGGTGAGGGGGGCCCGTACCGTGCGCAGCTCGGTGCCGGGGCCGAGGAGGGCTCTGAGGGCTTCGGCGCGGGTGTCGAAGGTCCAGGAGTCGATGGCGGAGGCGAGGTGGAGGAAGCGGCGGTGGCCGAGGGGCAGGAGGTGTTCGGTGATCTGGCGCATGCCGTCGGCCATGGCGAGGTTGACGTGGGCGGCGGCGGTGCCGGCGGTGGGGTCGCTGTCGAGCATGACGAGGGGGAGGGTGGCGCCGCCGATGGCGTCGAGGGCGTCGGCGGCCATGGAGGAGGCGATGACTCCGTCGAGGGCGGCGCGGGCGGAGGCGAAGGGGTCGCGGGCGGGGCCGGTGCCGTCGGGGGAGGGGTAGAGGACGACGCCGAAGTCGTGTTCGGCGGCGACGCGGGCGGCGCCGGTGTAGACGCGGGCGAAGAACTCGTTGGTGAGGGCGGGGACGACGAGGAGGGCGGTGCGGGTGGTGCCGAGGCGGAGGTTGCGGGCGGCGAGGTTGGGTCGGTAGCCGAGGCGGGTGGCTGTTTCGCGGACGTGGGTGGCGGTGCGTTCGGAGACGCGGCCGGGCCATTTGTCGCCGAGGACGAGGGAGACGGTGGCCTGGGAGACCCCGGCGGCGGTGGCCACGTCGCGGCTGGTGGGTCTCGTCACACGGGGCTCCTGAACTGCGAGGTCGGGGGGTGTGGTGGGGTCCGCGGGGTGGACCTGCGGACTGCGGCCATGGTACGTATGACAGGTCTAGTTATACGTATTACTTGGGTGACTCCCGGCTGGTCCGGGCAGAAGGGGGCGGACATGGCCGCGGGATACGCGGAGCTGCTCAGGACCCGGCACGCCGCGAGGCTGCTGGTGGGCACGCTCGTGGGCCGGCTGCCGAATGCCACCGGGCCGATCGCGATCGTGCTGTTCACGCGCGCCGAGGGCGGCAGCTACAGCCTGGCGGGGGCGTTGGCCGCCGTGTACGGGCTGGCGAACGCGGTGGGTCAGCCGCTGCTGGGGCGGGCCGTGGACCTGTTCGGGCAGCCGCGGGTGCAGCTGCCGGCGGCGGTGCTCTCCGCGCTGGGCATGGTGTGGCTGGCGTTCTCGGGTACGGGGTCGGCGGTGGTCGCGTACGCCGCGGTGGTGCTCGCGGGGCTGTTCACGCCGCCGCTGGAGGGCGGGCTGCGGGCGCTGTGGCCGGGGGTGCTGGGCGGTCGTGAGGAGAGGGTGCACGCCGCGTACGCGATGGACGCGGTGGCCCAGGAGGTCATGTTCACCGTCGGTCCGCTGCTGGTGACGCTGTTCGTGGCGATGTGGTCGCCGGCGGGGGCGTTGTTGGCGCTGAACGCGATCGGTGTGCTGGGCGCGCTGTCGGTGGTGGTCAGTGAGCCGTCCCGGAAGTGGCGTTCGGCGCCGCGGGAGGCGCACTGGCTGGGGGCGCTGCGTTCGCGGGGGCTGCTGGCGCTGCTGGGTGCGTTCTTCTTCGTGGGTACGGCGCTGGGTTCGATCACTGTGGCGGGTGTGGCGTACGCGGACGATCACGGTGGTCAGGCGGTGTACGGCTGGCTGATGGCGGCGCTGGGGCTGGGTGCGCTGATCGGTGGTGTGTTCTACGGTGCGCGGCAGTGGGCCGGTGCGCCCGAGCGGCGGCTGCGGCTGCTGGTGGGTCTGCTGGCGGTCTGCTATCTGCCGCTGATGCTGGTTCCGGGTGCGGTGGCGATGACGGCGTTGTCGGCGCTGTCGGGCGTGTTCCTGGCGCCGGCGCTGGCGTGTGCGTTCATCGTCGTGGACCGGCACGCCCCGGCGGGCACGGTGACGGAGGCGTTCTCGTGGCTGGTGACGTTCTTCGGGGTGGGTGCGGCGATCGGTACGGCGGCCGCGGGTCCGGCGGTGGAGCTGGGTGGTACGGCGGCGGGCTTCGGGGTGGCGGGCGTGGCGGGCTTCTCGGCGCTGCTGGTTCTGATGGTCACTCAGCGGGCGCTGGCGACGGGTGGGCGAAGCCGCGCGGTGGTGGCGTCGCCTGACGGTGTGTCGGAGGTGGCCTCTGACGTGCCGTCGGAGGTGTCGTCGGCGTCCTGATCGGTGGGTGCGCCGGATGGGCCGATCGGGCCGTGATCGGGGCGTCGATCGGCCCGCTGACGGGAACTGATCGAAACGGCGCTCCCGAACCCGGTTTCAGAAGAGGGCAGAAGGCGTAATGTTCAGTCATGGACCGCCGCATTTTCGGGCTGGAGAACGAGTACGGCGTCACGTGCACGTTCAGGGGACAGCGCCGACTGTCTCCTGACGAAGTGGCGCGCTACCTCTTCCGCCGTGTTGTGTCATGGGGCCGCAGCAGCAATGTCTTCCTGCGGAACGGCGCCCGCCTGTACCTCGACGTGGGTTCGCATCCGGAATATGCAACACCCGAATGCGACAACGTGACCGAGCTGGTCACCCACGACAAAGCAGGCGAGCGCATTCTCGAAGGTCTGCTCGTCGACGCCGAACGACGCCTGCACGAGGAGGGAATCGCGGGCGACGTCTATCTCTTCAAGAACAACACCGACTCGGCGGGCAACTCGTACGGCTGCCACGAGAACTACCTGGTGGCCCGGCACGGGGAATTCTCCCGCCTGGCGGACATTCTCATTCCGTTCCTTGTCACGCGGCAGCTGATCTGTGGCGCCGGCAAGGTGCTGCAGACGCCGCGGGGTGCGGTCTACTGCGTGAGTCAGCGGGCCGAGCACATCTGGGAGGGTGTCAGTTCCGCCACGACCCGCTCGCGGCCGATCATCAACACCCGGGACGAGCCGCACGCGGACGCCGAGCGTTACCGCAGGCTGCACGTCATCGTGGGTGACTCGAACATGTCCGAGACGACCATGCTGCTCAAGGTCGGGGCCACCGATCTGGTGCTGCGCATGATCGAGGCGGGCACGGTGATGCGGGACCTGACCCTGGAGAATCCGATCCGGGCGATCCGTGAGGTCAGTCACGACATCACGGGTCAGCGCAAGGTGCGTCTGGCGAGCGGTCGGGAGGCCTCGGCGCTGGAGATCCAGCGGGAGTACTACGACAAGGCGGTGGACTTCGCCGAGCGCCGGGGGATCCGTACCGGCGTGGTGGACCAGGTGCTGGAGCTGTGGGGTCGCACGCTCGACGCGATCGACGCGGAGGACCTGGACCGGATCGGGACCGAGATCGACTGGGTCATGAAGTACCAGTTGATCGAGCGGTACCGGGCCAAGCACAACATGACCATGTCGAATCCGCGGGTGGCTCAGATAGACCTCGCGTATCACGACATCCACCGTCGGCGCGGGCTGTACTACCTGCTGGAGCGCAAGGGGCAGGCGGCGCGGATCTGCAACGACCTGAAGATCTTCGAGGGCAAGTCGGTGCCCCCGCAGACGACGCGGGCGCGGCTGCGCGGGGACTTCATCCGTCGGGCGCAGGAGCAGCGGCGGGACTTCACGGTCGACTGGGTGCATCTGAAGCTCAATGACCAGGCGCAGCGGACGGTGCTGTGCAAGGACCCGTTCCGGTCGGTGGACGACCGGGTGGAGAAGCTGATCGCGGGGATGTAGGACCCGCAGAGTGACCGCAGTGTGACATCGCACTCCTCGCCAGGGCCTCGTACGTCTCTCGTACGGGGCCCTGTGCACGGCTTAGAGTGGCGAGCGACCGCTTTGCCGTCTGAGATCTGAGGAACCCGTGCGCCGACTTGCCGGCCTGCTTGTCGTACCCCTCCTGCTGCTGACGACCGCAGCGTGTGGCGACGACAGCGGCTCCGACTCCGCCCAGATGAAGAACGGGGTCCCCGCGATCACCAAGGGTGCCTCCTTCGGGGAGACGCCCACCCTGTCGAAGGGGAAGGGCACGCCGCCCAAGGAGCTCAAGGTGGTGACGATCAGCGAGGGCACCGGGCAGGTGCTGAAGAAGAACGACATCGCGCAGGTCCACTACCTCGGCCAGGTGTGGGACGGCAAGGAGCCGTTCGACAAGAGCTTCGGGCGGCCCGCGCCGTTCGACGTGACGATCGGCGCGGGCGCCGTCATCAAGGGCTGGGACCAGGGCCTGGAGGGCCAGAAGGTCGGCAGCCGTGTCGAGCTGGTGATCCCGCCGGAGCTCGGTTACGGGGCCCAGGGATCGCCTCCGAAGATCAAGGGGGACGCCACCCTGGTCTTCGTCGTCGACATCGTCAAGGGTGCGACCGTCCCGGCCTCGGCCACGGGCAAGGAAGTCGCCCAGGAGAACAAGGACCTGCCCAAGGTCGGTACGAACACGGACGGCAAGGAAGTCTCCGTGACCGTCCCGAAGGACACCGCCGAGCCCACCAAGCTGGTCTCGGACTACGTCATCGAGGGTGACGGCCCGGTGGTCAAGGACACCGACAGTGTCGTGGTCAAGTTCAACGGCAAGACGTGGAAGGACGACAAGTCCTTCGAGAGCACCTACACCAGTGACCAGACGGTCACCTGGCCGCTGGGTGAGCTTTCGGTCAAGGGTCTGAAGGACGGCCTGGTCGGCAAGAAGGCCGGCAGCCGCATCCTGCTGGTCATCCCCCCGGACCAGGGCTTCGGGGACAAGGAGCAGGGCACCATCCCGGCGAAGTCGACGCTGGTCTTCAGCCTCGACATCCTCACCGTGATGTAAGACTGTTCCGGTTGACCATTTCGTACGTATGAGGAGAAGTTCCGTGAGTGACCTTCAGAAGCCCGAGATCGACTTCCCCGGTGGCGAGGCTCCCAAGGACCTGGTGATCGAGGACATCTGGGTGGGCGACGGCGCCGAGGCCAAGAAGGGTGACCGGGTCTCCGTCCACTACGTGGGTGTGGCCTTCTCCACCGGCGAGGAGTTCGACGCCTCCTGGAACCGTGGTTCCGCGCTCCAGTTCCAGCTCGGTATCGGTCAGGTCATCTCCGGCTGGGACCAGGGTGTCCAGGGGATGAAGGTCGGCGGCCGCCGCAAGCTGGTCATCCCCGCCGACCTCGCCTACGGCGACCGTGGCGCGGGCGGTGCGATCGCCCCGGGCGAGACGCTGATCTTCGTCTGCGACCTGGTCAAGGTCGGCTGATCCGCACATCGCGATCGGTCGAGGGGCCGTCCGGCGGGGGCCCCTCGCTTTTTGCCCGGGCGCGCCGGGGCGGTACGGTCAACGGTCAACGGGTCCGTCCACATCGGGTCGTGGCCCGTGTGACGGTCCGACGGATGTGCAGGCGGAGAAGGGCGGAAGGGCGTCGATGGCGATTGCCAAGGCCGAGCGGCTGATGAATCTGGCGCTGTGTCTGCTGGGGACCCGCCGGCCGCTCAGCAAGCGGGAGTTGCGCGGTTCCATCGAGGCCTACATGGAGGCCGGCAACGACGAGTCCTTCAACCGCATGTTCGAGCGGGACAAGGACGATCTGCGGGAACTCGGCCTCGTCATCGAGACGGTGGAGAACCTGGACGGCGAGACCGGCTACCTGGCCCGCCGGGACAGCAACCGACTGCCTCCCGTCTCGCTGGACGCCGAGGAGGCCGCGGCCCTGGGGCTGGCGGCCAAGGTCTGGCAGCAGGCACGGCTGGCGGGGGCCGCGAGCGGGGCCCTGCAGAAGCTGCGCGCGGGCGGGATGCCCGAGGCGGAGGACCCGTACGAGGGACAGCACAGCGCGATCGAGCCGCGCATCCCGGTCCACGAGGCGGCGTTCGAGCCGCTGATGCTGGCCTGCCGGGACCGTCGGCCGGTGGTCTTCGACTACCGCAAGTCCACCGCCGCCCGGCCCGAGGCCCGACAGGTGGAGCCCTGGGCGCTGGAGTGCTGGCGCGGCCACTGGTACCTGGCCGGCTACGACCGTGACCGCGGGGCGGAGCGGGTGTTCCGGCTCTCCCGGATCACCGGCAAGGTGCGCTCCCGGGCCGCGAAGTACACCGCCGAGGTGCCGGACGTGGTGACCGTGCGGGAGACCGTGGCGAGCTGGGCCGGGGAGAGCGCGGACCGCAGCGCGCTGATCCGGCTGCGGGCCGGGGCGGGCTATCCGCTGCGGGCCAAGGCCACCGCGGTGCGCGAGGGCGGGGACGGCTGGGACGAGCTGGAGATCCCGTACGGGCACGGGCTGGACGCCTGGCTGGTGGAGTTCGGGCCCGACGTCATCGTGGTCGGTCCCGCCGACCTGCGGGCGGACGTGGTGGACCGGCTGCGGGCCGTCGCCGGGGCCTGACCGGGCCCGATCCCGGGGCCCGCGGGCCCGGCGGCCGATCCGCGGCCGCACCGTTCCACAAGAGCGACATCCACAGACGTGCCCTGAGGGGGAGACGTACCAGCATGGCTGCCAACGCCATCGACCAGACCCGCCGGATGCTGTCCCTGGTGACCTACCTGCGCGAGCGCCCCGGTGCGCACGTCGCGGACGTCGCGCGCGCCTTCGGGATCACCGAGGACGAGCTGATCTCGGACCTCGACGTGCTGCCCATGTGCGGGACGAGCTTCCGGGGCGGGGACCTGCTCGACATCGACACCGACGGGGAGCGCATCTGGTGGCGCAATCCCGACGCCTCGGGGGAGTCCACGGCGGAGCCGCTGCGGCTGGCCGCCGACGAGGCGACCGCGCTGCTGGTGGCCGCCCGCGCGGTGGCCACGCTGCCCGGGCTGCGGGAGAGCGACCGGGACGCCCTGCTGCGGGCCACCGCCAAGCTGGAGGCGGCCGCGGGCGAGGTGGCCGGGGCCAGCTCCCGGCTGTCGGTGACCTTCGAGTCCGAGGGCGGGGTCTTCGCGGACGTGGACCGGGCCATCGCGGAGCGCCGTCGGCTGTGGCTGCGCTACTACTCGCCCGCGCGGGACGAACTCACCGAGCGCAAGGTCGACCCGATCCGGCTCTTCGCGGTGGGGCACACGTACATGGAGGGCTGGTGCCACCTCTCGGAGGCCCGGCGCACCTTCCGCCTCGACCGGGTCGCCGAGATCCGGCTGCTGGACGAGCGGGCCGAGCCGCCCGCCATCGAGCCGCGCGACCTGTCCGAGGGCCTGGTCCAGCCGGCCGCCGAGGACCCGGAGGTCGTGGTCGAGGTGGGGCCGGGCGGGCGCTGGGTCGCCGAGTACTACCCGCACGACAGCGCGGAGGAGCTGACCGGGGGCGGTCTGCGGATCACCCTGCGCAGCCCGGACCCGGCCTCGCTGCGCAGGCTGGCGCTGCGGCTGGGCCGTGAGGGCCGGATCGTGGCTCCGGCCGAGCTGGCGGACAGCGCGCGCAGCGCCGCCCGGGAGGCACTGGCGGGATACGGGGAACAGGTCTGAGGGGAGCGCGGTCGATGTCGCCAACGTCCGGGCCCGTCGCCTTCAAGGCCTCCTGTCCCGACTGCCGTGCCCGCTTCGAGTTGGACGCGGCCGCCCTGCGGCTGGCCATCGGCGGCAGCCGGCGGACCACGTTCTACTCCTTCACCTGTCCTGAATGCGGTGCCGCCGTACGCAAACCGGCGGGCGAGCGGATCGTGGAACTGCTCACCGGCGGTGGCGTGAGCACCCTGCGCAGCATCTGACCCGGTGGGTGGCCTAGGCTCGGCCCATGCTGTGGCCGATGTTCGCAATTGTCCTGGGTTTCCTCGGAGTGGCCGTGCTCGCCGTGCTCGCGGTGCGGGTGTACGTGGAGGTGCGCAGGCTGGCCTCCCAGGTGGCGCAGGCCAGCCGCCGGATCACCGACGCCTCGGCGGATCTGGAGCGGGCGGCCGTCGACCTGGCCCGGGCGGGACACGGCGTACGTCCGTAGCGGGTGTCGTCCGCCGGGACGAATGTGTGTGACGGGGGCATTGCGAACAGGCCCGGACGCAAGCGTGAGGACCCCCGGGGATTGCCGGGCGTTAACCCCCTGGGGTTACGATCCTCGGTAGAGCAAGTCCTAGGCGCCCGTCCGGCGTGCTGTGAACCTCGGAGAGAAGGAAGATACCTATGGGCAACTTCAGGGGTTGGGAAATCCTCGTCATCGTCGGACTCATCATCCTGTTGTTCGGTGCCAAGAAGCTCCCCGACATGGCCCGCTCCCTCGGCAAGTCGGCCCGCATCCTCAAGAGCGAGGCCAAGGCCATGAAGAAGGACGGCGAGAACGACGACGCCGCCCCCGCCGCGCCCGCTGACCAGTCCGCCCAGCAGCCGGTCGCCCCGCGTACCATCCAGGCCGCGCCGGGTGACGTCAGCAGCTCGCGTCCGGTGAGCGAGCCGAACCGCACCGCCCAGGGCTGACACCCGCCGTACACGCCAGTCATCTGCGACGAGACAAGGGACGTGGGTTGCTCAACTCTGCCCGCAAGCAGGAGAAGAAAGAACGACAGGCCAAGGACGCCGAAGGGCGCATGCCTCTCGTCGAGCACCTGCGTGAGCTCCGAAACCGCCTGCTGAAGTCGGTCGTGGCGATCGTGGTGATCACGGTCGTCGCCGCGTTCTTCTACCGGGACATCATCAACTTCCTGCTGAAGCCCATGCTGGACTCCGTCGGCTGCACCGACGGTGTGGTGACCCAGCGCAACGGTCGCCCTTGCGCCGACATGACCGTGAACGGCCTGATCTCGGCGTTCTCGATCGCCCTGAAGGTCTCCCTGATGGCCGGTGTGGTGCTGTCCGCCCCGGTGTGGCTGTACCAGCTGTGGGCGTTCGCCGCGCCCGGGCTGCACAATCACGAGAAGAAGTACGCGCGGAGCTTCGTCGCCGTCGGCGCGCCCCTTTTCCTGACCGGTGCGGTGCTCGCGTACAAGATCCTCCCGCAGACCGCGACGATCATGCTCGAGTTCACCCCCGACCACGCGCGCAACCTGCTGCCGGTCGACGACTACCTCGACCTGGTCACCCGCATGGTGATCGTGTTCGGCCTGGCCTTCGAGCTGCCGCTGCTGCTGATCCTGCTGAACATCACCGGGGTGCTGACCGGCAAGCGGCTGGCGAGCTGGTGGCGGGGCATGGTCCTCGGCATCACGATCTTCGCCGCCTTCGCGACCCCCACCGGTGACCCGCCGACGATGCTCGCGCTGGCCGTGCCCATCGTGGCCCTCTACTTCGCCGCCCTCGGCCTCTGTCTCCTCAACGACCGCAGGCGCAGGCGCAACGACCCCGACGCGGGCCTGAGCGACGACGAGGCCTCCGAGCTGGACCTCACCCCGGCCCCGATCGGCGATCTGGAGTCGGTCCCGGCTCCCGCCGCGCTGCCCGAGCAGGCCGACGGCGGACGCCAGCGGATCAACGGTTACGACGACGCCACCTGACCGATGCGCCCCCGGCCACGGCCGGCAGGCGCCTCTCCCGGGGGCGACCGAGGTCCGGGAACGGGCTCCGGTACATTCCCGAGGATGAGTCACGAGGTCACCCTCTTCGTCAATCCCACAGCCGGACGCGGCCGGGGCGCGCACGCCGCGCAGCCGGCCGCTTCGGCTGTCCGGGCGGCAGGCTTCTCCGTACGGACCGTCGTGGGCGCCGACGCGCCGGACGCGCTGGCCCGGCTCACGGCCGCCGTACGTGAGGGCACCGGTGCGGTGATCGCGGTGGGCGGCGACGGGGTGGTCTCCCTGGCGCTCCAGGCCCTGGCCGGGACACCCGTGCCGCTCGGGGTGGTCGCGGTGGGCACCGGCAACGATTTCGCCCGGGCGATGGGCCTGCCCGTACGGGAGCCGGCGCGGGCCGGGCAGCTGGCCGCCGAGGCCCTCAAGGAGAGCCGGATCCGGGAGATCGACCTGGGTCGCGTGGCCGGCGCCGACTACGAGAAGTGGTTCGGGACGGTGCTGTGCTCCGGCTTCGACTCACGGGTCAACGACCGGGGCAACCGGATGCGGCTGCCGGTCGGCCGGTTCAAGTACGACCTGGCGATGATCGCGGAGCTGGCCGCCTTCCGGCCGTTCCCGTACCGGATCACCCTGGACGACGGGCCGGTGATCGAGACCGAGGCCACGCTGGTGGCCGTCGGCAACGGATCCACCTACGGCGGGGGCATGCGCATCTGCGCGGACGCCGTCCCCGACGACGGGCTCTTCGACGTCACGGTGGTCGGCGACTGCAGCCGGGCCACCCTGCTGAAGGTGTTCCCGCAGGTCTACAAGGGCCGCCACCTCGGCCACCCGAAGGTGACCGTCCACCGGGCCAGGAAGATCACCCTGGAGGCGGCGGGCCTGTCCGCGTACGCGGACGGCGAGCCGCTGGGGGTGCTGCCGGTGACCGCCGAATGCGTTCCCCGGGCCGTCCGGCTGCTCACTTAAATGATCGCGACTGTTGTCAGAGGTGGCGGGTAGGCTCGACAACAAGATGACCGAAGAACTCTCACCCGCCGAGCGGTACGCCGCTGCCCGGATCCGCGCCGCCGAAGAGGCCTCTGCCCTGGCCCCCTTCCGCGAGATGTACGACTTCGACCTGGACCCGTATCAGGTCGAGGCATGCAAGGCGCTGGAGGCCGGCAAAGGCGTCCTCGTCGCCGCCCCGACCGGCTCGGGCAAGACCATCGTCGGCGAGTTCGCCGTGCACCTGGCCCTCCAGCAGGGCCGCAAGTGCTTCTACACGACGCCGATCAAGGCGCTGTCGAACCAGAAGTACGCCGACCTCGTCAAGCGCTACGGCGCCGACAAGGTGGGCCTGCTGACGGGCGACAACAGCGTCAACTCCGAGGCGCCGGTGGTCGTGATGACCACCGAGGTGCTCCGCAACATGCTGTACGCGGGCTCCCGGTCGCTGCTCGGCCTCGGCTACGTCGTGATGGACGAGGTCCACTACCTCTCCGACCGGTTCCGCGGAGCCGTCTGGGAGGAAGTGATCATCCACCTCCCCGAGTCGGTGACCCTGGTCTCCCTGTCGGCCACCGTGTCCAACGCCGAGGAGTTCGGCGACTGGCTGGACACCGTGCGCGGGGACACCGAGGTGATCGTCTCGGAGGAGCGGCCCGTACCGCTGTGGCAGCACGTCATGGCCGGCCGCCGGATCTACGACCTCTTCGAGGAGGAGTCCGACCACGGCGGCCGGGGCTCCGCGCGCCGGGAGGTCAATCCCGACCTGCTGCGCATGGCCCGCGAGGAGAACAGCCGCACCTACAGTCCGAAGGACCGGCGGCGCGGAAAGATGGTCCGCGAGGCCGACCGCGAGCGTGAGCGGCGCTCCCGCGGCCGGATCTGGACCCCGTCCCGCTCCGAGGTCATCGCCCGCCTCGACAACGACGGGCTGCTGCCCGCCATCAACTTCATCTTCAGCCGGGCCGGCTGCGAGGCCGCCGTCCAGCAGTGCCTGTACGCGGGCCTGCGACTCAACGACGAATCGGCGCGGCTCAAGGTCCGCGAGATCGTCGAGGCCCGGACCGCCTCCATCCCCACCGAGGACCTGCACGTCCTGGGGTACTACGAGTGGCTCGAAGGCCTGGAGCGGGGCATCGCCGCGCACCACGCGGGGATGCTGCCCACCTTCAAGGAGGTCGTGGAGGAGCTCTTCGTACGGGGCCTGGTCAAGGCCGTCTTCGCCACGGAGACCCTGGCGCTGGGCATCAACATGCCCGCGCGCACGGTGATCCTGGAGAAGCTGGTCAAGTGGAACGGTGAGCAGCACGCCGACATCACCCCCGGCGAGTACACGCAGCTGACCGGCCGGGCCGGGCGGCGCGGCATCGACGTCGAGGGCCACGCGGTGGTGCTCTGGCAGCGCGGCATGGATCCGGCGGGTCTCGCCGGGCTCGCCGGTACCCGCACGTATCCGCTGCGTTCCAGCTTCAAGCCGTCCTACAACATGGCCGTGAACCTGGTCAGCCAGTTCGGGCGGCACCGCTCGCGCGAGCTGCTGGAGACCTCCTTCGCGCAGTTCCAGGCCGACCGCTCGGTCGTCGGGATCTCCCGGCAGGTGCAGCGCAACGAGGAGGGCCTGGAGGGCTACCAGGAGGGCATGACCTGCCACCTGGGGAACTTCGAGGAGTACGCGCAGCTGCGCCGCGACCTCAAGGACCGTGAGACGGACCTGGCCAAGCAGGGCGCGGCACAGCGCCGGGTGCAGGCGGCCAGTTCGCTGGAGAAGCTCAAGCCGGGCGACATCATCCACGTACCGACGGGCAAGTTCGCCGGGCTCGCGCTGGTCCTGGACCCGGGCGTGCCGGCCGGGCGGGTCAACGGGCACCGCGGCCACGAGTACGCCGAGGGCCCGCGCCCGCTGGTGCTCACCGCCGAGCGGCAGGTCAAGCGGCTCGCCGCGATCGACTTCCCGGTCCCGGTGGAGGCGCTCGACCGGATGCGGATCCCCAAGACCTTCAACGCGCGCTCGCCGCAGTCCCGCCGGGACCTGGCGTCCCAGCTGCGGACCAAGGCCGGGCACATCACGCCGGAGCGGCGTTCCCGCGGCCGGGCCGCGGCCGCCGACGACCGTGAGATCGCCCGGCTGCGCGGCGAGTTGCGGGCGCATCCCTGCCACGGCTGCGACGAGCGCGAGGACCACGCCCGCTGGGCGGAGCGCTACCACCGGCTCAAGCGGGACACCCAGCAGCTGGAGCGGCGGATCGAGGGCCGGACGAACACCATCGCCCGTACCTTCGACCGGATCCACGCCCTGCTGACCGAGCTGGACTACCTGCGCGAGGACGAGGTCACCGTGCACGGCAAGCGGCTCGCCCGGCTCTACGGGGAGCTGGACCTGCTGGCCTCCGAGTGCCTGCGTGCCAAGGTGTGGGAGGGCCTGAGTCCGGCCGAACTGGCGGCCTGTGTCTCGGCGTTGGTCTTCGAGGCGCGGCAGTCCGACGACGCGGTCGCCCCGAAGGTGCCGGGCGGCGCGGCCAAGGCGGCGCTGGGCGAGATGGTCCGGATCTGGGGCCGGCTCGACGCGCTGGAGGAGGAACACCGCATCAACCAGGCGGAGGGTGTGGGCCAGCGCGAGCCGGACCTCGGCTTCGCGTGGGCGGCGTACCAGTGGGCCTCCGACAAGAGCCTGGACGAGGTGCTGCGCGAGGCGGAGATGCCGGCCGGTGACTTCGTGCGCTGGTGCAAGCAGGTCATCGACGTGCTCGGGCAGGTCGCGGCGGCGGCTCCGGCGGCCTCCGGTGACAGCGGGAGCACGGTGGCGCGCAATGCCCGCAAGGCCGTGGACGCACTGCTTCGGGGTGTAGTGGCCTACAGCTCGGTCGGCTAGGCGGTTTTGGGGCTTCCTCCGAGAGTGGGGATGTCTCGATCTGATCTCTTGCCATGATCGAATCGGCGTGCTCTGTGCGACGATCGATGTCATGAGCGGGGAAGCGGACGATGGTCCGAGACGGGTCGGTCGGCCACGTGCCGACCGGCTGCGACCGGAGAGCGGCCGGCCGCCGCGCGAGGAACTCCTCTGCGCGGCGGCCGAGTTGTTCGCCGACCAGGGATACGCGGCGACCACCACGCGGGCCGTCGCCGAACGGGCCGGGATGCGCCAGGCCACGATGTACCACTACTTCGGCGGCAAGGAGGAACTCCTCGCCGAGCTGCTGGAGTCCACGGTCGCACCCTCGTTGGTGCTGGCCAGGCAACTCCTCGCGGACGAGGGGCGGTGCGCCGCGCGGCGGCTGTGGGAGCTGTGCCGCTCCGACGTCCTGCTCCTGTGCGGCGGGCCGTACAACCTGGGGGCGCTCTACCTGCTGCCCGAGCTCGGCGGCTCGCGCCTCGCGCGGTTCCGTCGGATGCGCGGGGACCTCAAGGACGCCTATCGGGTGTTGCTCGCCGGGACCCGCGTCGGCGCCGAACTGGCCGGGGACAAGGCGGGGTTGACGCTCCGGGGCGATCTGGTCTTCGGCCTCGTCGAGGGCGTCATGCTGATCCACCGCACGGATCCGGCACGGCCGGCCGTGGCCTTCGCCGAAGCCACCGCGGACGCCGCGCTGCGGATCGCGGGTGTCGGTCGTCCCGAGGGCTAGTTCGTGCCGGTCTCCCAGCCCGCGCGGTCGTTCCAGGCCTGGAGGGTGCGGCCGCTCTCGAAGCGGTGCACGCGCGCGGTCACCGGGTCGGTGAACGCCAGCACCCGGGCCAGGAGTTGCAGCGGTCTGCGGTAGTCGTCCGGGGCCGGATCGGTGACCTGCGGATACACCGGGTCGCCGAGGATGGGCAGGCCCAGGCTGTTCATGTGGACCCGCAGCTGGTGGGTGCGGCCGGTGCGCGGGGTCAGCCGGTAGCGGCCCAGTCCGCCCCGGGAGTCGACGAGTTCGACGAGGCTCTCCGCATTGGGCTCGCCGCCCGGCACCTCGACCGCCGCGATGACCCCGCGGGCCTTCTCGATCCGGCTGCGGACCGTGCGCGGCAGGGTGCGGGCGAGCGCCGGGTCGTGGGGTGCGAGGGCCTCGTACTCCTTGTGCACCTCGCGCCGCTGGAAGAGCAGCTGATAGGCGCCGCGGTCCTCGGGGCGGACGCTGAACATCACCAGACCCGCCGTCAGCCGGTCCAGCCGGTGCGCGGGGCTGAGGTGGGGCAGGTCCAGCTCCGCGCGCAGCCGGGCCAGGGCGGTCTCGGTGATGTGGGAGCCGCGCGGGGTGGTGGCCATGAAGTGCGGCTTGTCCACGACCAGCAGGTGCGCGTCCCGGTGGACGACGGAGATCGGGAAGGGCACCCGCGGCTCCGGCTCCATGTCCCGGTGGAACCACAGGAAGGCGCCCGGCTCGTACGGGTCCTCCGCGCGCAGGACCCGCCCGCCGGGGCCCAGTACCCGGCCCGCGGCCAGCAGGCGGGCCATGGAATCGGCGCCGCGGGTACCGGCGTAGCGCGCCGCGAGGTAGTCGCCGAGATCCGGCCATGTCCCCTCCGGGTCGGGTGGGAGCCGCAGTCGGACCGGGTCGATGCCGGCGCGCTGGGGGAGGGGCGAGGTCGGTGGCTGGGCTCTGCGTCTCATCGGGGAACAGGCTATGCGGCTACTGCTGGGTGAAAGTGCCCAGGTGGTCGGCGTCGAGGTACTCCACGCGCAGGGTGCCGTCGGCGAAGATCACTCCGGTGCGGCCGACCGCGTTCTCGCCCGCGGTCATGAAGCTGAAGGTGTCCCCGTCGTAGTGGGTGAGCGGGAAGCGCAGGGGCTTCGGGCCGAGGGCGAGGGTGAGCGCGCCGTTGTCGTCGGCGGTCACGGTGGCCTTGCCGTAGTAGGGGTTGTCGTAGGTTCCGGTGTAGGCGGCGCTGTCCCGGGCCGGCCGCGCACCGGTGGGCGGGTGGGCGTAGTCGGTGGTCGACCCGTTCGGGGGTGCGAGGGCCGCCGCGTAGGCGGAGGCGGCCAGGGCGAGCCAGTCGGTGGAGACCTTGCCGTGCTCGGCCTGGTCGAAGAAGTCCAGGGCGATGGCGTCGGGCAGGCCGACCGGGGCGCCGTTGGTCAGGACGACGATGCCGAGCTGTTCCAGCGGGAGCATGGTGACGTTGGTGTTGGCGCCGAGTTCGAAGGCACCGGAGTGGCTCAGGCGCAGGCGGCCGGCGCTGTCGTAGCTGACGTTCCAGCCCAGGCCGTAGAAGCTGGTGGTGCCGACGGCGTTGGTCGGCTGCGAGACGATCTCCGGCATGTGGGTCCGGGCGAGGGTGTCGGCGGGGATGATCCGCTTCCCGTCGAGGGTGCCGCCGGCCAGCTGCAGCCGCAGCCAGCGGGCCATGTCGGTGGCGGTGGAGCTGACACCGCCGGCTGGGGCCTGGGCGTCCGGGTCGCGGACGAAGCGCGGGCTCCAGGTGCCGTCCGCGTTCTTGACGTGGGTGGCGGCGTGGTCGGGGGAGTTGACGAAGGCGGAGAACTCGGTGCTCGTACGGGTCATGCCGGCGGGCTTGAAGAGGGTGTCGGCGCTGAGCTTCTGCCAGCTGCTGCCCTTGGCGCGGGCGACGGCCTCGGCGGCCGCGGTGAACCCGAAGTTGGTGTAGGCGTAGCTCGCCCGGAACGGGTCGAGGGGCTCCAGCCGCAGGTGGTCGAGGATGTACGCCTGGTCGTAGCCGAGGTCTTCGAGGAGGTCGCCGGCGTGGTCGGGGAGGCCGCTGCGGTGGGAGAACAGGTCGGCGGTGGTGACGTGGTCGGTGACCCAGGGGTCCTTCAGGGAGAACCCCGGCAGGACGGTGCGGTCGTCCCACCCCTGGGGGTCGGTCAGGGTGCCGGCCACGACCGTGGAGGAGACGGGCTTGGACAGCGAGGCGATCTGGAAGACGGTGTCGGGGCCGACCGCGGCGCTCTCGCCCGTCCTGCGGATCCCGTAGCCCTTGATGTGGACGACCTTGTCGTCGTGGACGACGGCCACGGACACGCCGGGGACGCCGGTGCGGCGCATCATGTCCTCGACGGTGCGGTCGAGGCGGGCGACGGCCTTGTCGACGGCGGCGTCCGTGATCTGGGGTTTCGGGGCGGGCGGTGGGGTGGGCGCGGCTGTGGCCCCGGCCGTGCCCATGGCCGCGGCGCCGGCCGTCGCGGCCAGGAGGACCGCGGCCCCTGCTGACCCAAGGGCGGGGAGCGTACGCATGGGGCCATTGTCCTGCCGGTGGCCGCGGGGCGCCCGTTGCCGTCCGGCGGTGGGCGCGTGCGGCGCCGCTGCCGGGGGCGCCGCCCCCGGACCCCCGCGCCTCGAACGCCGGCGAGGCTTGAAGGAGGACGCCGGTGGAGGGACGGGCCCGCCGGCATGGGGAAAAACCTTTAGGCAGCGGCGCGGTGTTCCTGTTCGGCCTCCACCGAGGCGTTCCAGTCGCGCTTGATCGCGCGCCAGCCCTCGTCCGTCTCGCCCAGGCGCCAGTAGCCCGAGATCGACAGGCGCTCGCGGGGGACGCCGCGCTCCATGCGCAGGTGGCGGCGCAGGTCCTTGACGAAGCCGGCCTCGCCGTGGACGAAGGCGTGGACGTCCGTGGAGGGGAACTCCATGGTGGTGACGGCCTCCACCAGGGCCTCGCCCACCGGGCGGTCGCCGCGGTGCAGCCAGATCGGGACGATGCCGTCCGGGGTGGCGACCTTCAGCTCGTCGGCCGGGCCGTCGATCTCCACGAAGGCGTGGACCCGCGCGCCCTCCGGCATCCGCTCCATCGCGGCGGCGATCGCGGGCAGGGCGCTCTCGTCGCCCACCAGGAGGTGCCAGCCGGCCACCGGGTCCGGGGCGTAGGCGCCGCCCGGACCGAGGAAGCGTACGAGCTCGCCCGGCTGCACCCGCGCCGCCCAGGGGCCGGCCAGGCCCTCGTCGCCGTGGACCACGAAGTCGAGGGTCAGCTCCAGGTGCGCGGGGTCCCAGCTCCGGACCGTGTACGCGCGCTGGCGCGGCCACTGGGCCCGGGGGAAGTCCGCGCGGATCCGGTCCAGGTCCCACGGCGCGGGGTAGTTCACGCCCGCCGGGGCGAACAGCAGCTTCACGTAATGGTCGGTGTACCCGCCCGCGCCGAACTCCCGGAGGCCCTCACCGCCCAGCACGAGTCGCACCATGTGCGGCGACAGCCGCTCGGTGCGTACGACGACGGCGGTGCCGACGGTGCGGGCGCGTCCTTCTGCCACGGTGACTCCCCTGACTCCACGAAACTTAGCCTTACCTAAGTTATCACCTCATGGGCGCAGCGCGCTGCTCAGGCGAGTGACTGCGCCACCCAGACCCCACCGATGGGCTAGCGCCTCCACCAGTTCGGGCTGCGCAGGAGCCGACGGAAGGGCCGGGTCGAACGCCGGCAGCGGCACGTCCGAGGCCACCTGGACCACCTTGGGCGCCACCGCCAGATAGGGCCGGGACTCGTCCAGCCGCTTGCGCTGGGTCGGGGTCAGCTTCGACCTCGGGTCGTCGATCGCCGCGATGATCCCGGCCAGGGTGCCGTAGGCGTCCAGGAGTTTGGCGGCCGTCTTCTCGCCGATGCCGGGGACGCCCGGCAGGCCGTCGCTCGGGTCGCCGCGCAGCAGTGCCAGATCCGCGTAACCGGGTCCGTCCACCCCGTACTTCTCGCGCAGCCATGCCTCGTCGGTCACCTGCAGGGTGCCCACGCCCTTGAGCGGGTACAGCACCCGCCGCTGCCGGGCGTCGTCCACCAGCTGGTACAGGTCCCGGTCGCCGGTGACGATGTCCACCGGGCCGCTCGCGCGGGCGGTGAGCGTACCGATCACGTCGTCCGCCTCGTACCCGGCGACCCCGACCCGGGCGATGCCGAAGGCGTCCAGCGCCGCCTCGATGATCGGCACCTGCGGGGCGAGGGTGTCCGGGGTCTCCTCCACGTCGGGGCCGGTCTCGGTCTCCTCGGCCACCCGGTGCGCCTTGTAGGAGGGGATCAGCTCCACCCGCCAGTGCGGCCGCCAGTCGGCGTCCATGCACGCCACCAGATCGTCCGGCCGGTGGTCCTGGACGAGCCGGCCGATGAAGTCGAGCAGCCCGCGCACGGCGTTGACCGGGGTGCCGTCGGGGGCCTTCACCGAGTCCGGCACACCGAAGTAGGCGCGGTAGTAGAGGGAGGCGGTGTCCAGGAGCATCAGGCGTCGTGTCGTCACGGAGTCGATGATGCCGCAACGCACCCCGGCGGATGTCCCGGCCGCCCGGACACCCCGCGCCACGACGGACAGTGATCGCACGGGTACGGGAAGAGCCGTGCACGCGAAACCGGAGGCGGTTGCTGCGTAAGGTGCTTACAGCACACCGATGTGCGACAGACATGGGGAGGGCAGCCCCGACATGAACGACAGGGACGGCATCGACGGCACCGATGGCATGGACGGCAAGCTGAACGACAAGGACGACAAGAGCAAGGACAAGGACGGCAAGGAGCCGCTCCGGGTGGGCGTGGCCGTGCGCAAGCGGCGCCGCGCGCTCCACCTCACGCTGGCCGCCGTGTCGGCGCGCAGCGGCCTGTCGGTGCCCTTCCTGAGTCAGATAGAGAACGAGCGGGCCCGGCCCAGCATGCGATCCCTGGAGCGGGTCGCGGACGCGCTGGAGACCACGGCCGTCGAGCTGCTGGCCGCCTCCGACACCGCGCGCACGGTGGACCTCGTACGGGCCGGTGACGCCTCCGGGCTCACCCCGTTCCCGGGCGTACGGCCCCTGGTGCGCGGGCACCACCAGCTGCACGCGATGGAGTTCACCGGGGACCAGGACGCCGGACGCGAGTACCAGCACCGCAACGACGAACTGATGTACGTGGTCGAGGGTGCCTGTCAAGTCGAAGCGGAAGGGCGGGCCTACCGGCTGGAGAGCGGGGACGCGCTGTTCCTGTCCGGCGGTGTGCGCCACCGCTGGCGGGCGGTCACCGAGGACACCCGGATCCTGGTCGTCGCGGTGGGCGAGCACATCCACGCGACCTCCGAGCCCCCGTCGCCGGGACACTGAGCGGCGTGCGGCGGGTCGTCTCGCTGGTGCCCTCGCTGACCGAGGCGGTGGCCGTGAGCGCGCCGGGGCTGCTGGTCGGGGTCACCGACTGGTGCACGCACCCCGGGGACCTCGGCGACGCGGTGCGCGTCGGGGGGACGAAGAACCCCGACGTACGGCGGATCGCGGAGCTCCGGCCGGACCTGGTGATCGCCAACGAGGAGGAGAACCGGGCCCCCGACCTGGCTGCGCTGCGCGCGGCCGGGGTCGAGGTGCTGGTGACCGAGGTACGGGACCTCCCGCAGGCGCTGCGGGAGCTGGACCGGGTGCTCGTGGGGGCGTTGGGGCTGACGAGGCCGGGGTGGCTGGCGGACGCGGAGCGCGCGTGGGCCCGCGTGGAGCCGGCCGGTACGCGCACCGCCTTCGTGCCGATCTGGCGGCGGCCGTGGATGGTGCTGGGGCGGGACACCTTCGCCGGGGACCTGCTGGCACGGCTGGGCGTGCGCAACGTCTACGCCGCTCACGAGGAGCGGTATCCGCGGATCCCGGTGGCGGAACTCGCGGCGTCCGGCTGCGACCTGGTGGTGCTCCCGGACGAGCCGTACCGCTTCACGCCCGAGGACGGCCCGGAGGCCTTCCCGGACCTGCCCGCCGCCCTGCTCAGCGGCCGGCACCTGACCTGGTACGGGCCGTCGCTGGCCGAGGCCCCGGCGGTGCTGTCGCAGGCCCTGCGCGAGGCGCTGTAGCGCTCGGCTCCGGCGGTGGTGCCGGGGCTCTGCCCCGGCCCCGCGCCTCCAAC
>NZ_JBGBPT010000057.1:0-49745 GCF_041106355.1 Streptomyces sp. BF23-19
CTCGAGTGCCCCGACAACGCGGCGAGGTGCCGTGCCGGGCGGGCCGGGCCCGGCAAGATCCGGAAGAGACGGCCTAGCCCGGGGCCGCCCGGGGATGGTGATCTGAGCGCCCGCACGCTATCGATGGGCGCATGGAGAACCCTCTGCGCGGACTGCCCGCGCCACCGGCGCTCGGCGCCGCCGCCCTGCCCCCCGGTACCTATGCGGGGCAGGTGGTCCTCGTGACCGGCGGCGGCACCGGGCTGGGCAAGGCCATCGCCGCCGAGTTCGCCCGGCTCGGCGCCGATCTGGTGATCGCGAGCCGGCGCGCCGAGCAGCTCAAGGCGGCGCGGGAGGAGTTGGCGGCCGTCCCCGGCGCGGGCCGGGTGACGGCCGCCGTCTGCGACATCCGGGATCCGGAGCGGGTCGCCGACGTCTTCGACGCCGCGCAGGCGGCCTTCGGCCTGCCGGACGTGCTGGTCAACAACGCCGCCGCGAACTTCCCCTCCCCAGCGGAGGACCTCTCGCCCAACGCCTGGCGGGCGGTGGTCGACATCACGCTGACGGGCACCTGGTTCATGACGCGCGAGTTCGGCCGCCGCCACCTCGCCGCGGGCACCGGCGGCTCGATCGTGAACATCGGCGCCTCGTACGCCTGGACGGGCGGGCCCGGCTTCGTCCACAGCGCCGCGGCCAAGGCCGGGGTGAAGAGCCTCGTGGAGACGCTCGCCGTCGAGTGGGGCCCGTACGGCATCCAGATCAACGGGCTCGTCCCCGGGCTGTTCCCGCACGGCGACATGAGCGAGGACATCCGGGACGACCTGGAACGTGCCGCGCCCGACGCGAAGGACGCCCGGCAGCCCGCCCTGCGGGTCGGCGCGCCGCGTGAACCGGGCTGGGCCGCCACCTTCCTGGCCTCGCCGTACGCCCGGTTCATCACCGGGCACACCCTGGTGGTGGACGGGGCGAACTGGCAGCGCCGCTCGGTGGTCAACCCCGAGGTGGTCCCGGTCCGCACCCAGCTGGGCCGCGGCCCGTTCACCCCCTCCCCCTGAACACCGGTTGTCGGTGGGCGGTGCGAGGATCGGGGCATGTCTCTCGCCGAACTGACCCTCGACCGCTGGCGTTCGCTCGACCTGGCCGCCGCCGGACACCTCGCCCACGAGGCCGCCGCGCAGGTGGGCGGCCGGGTGGTACTGCTCGACGTCGTCGAACACCTCGGCCGCCCGCTGCACCGCGTGCGCGTCGAGCGCGAGGGGCGCCAGTTCGCCCTCGTACCCGGTGGAAGCGTGCGGCTGGGCTTCGACCTGGACGCCTGGGAGCCGACGGTCGCGCAGAGCGCCGACTACGCGGAGAGCGCGGAGGAGGGGTACGGGTACGGGCATCCCGACCTGAAGTCCTATCTCGCCGATGTGCTCAGCCCGCCGCGCACCGCGACGCTCGCGACGGTGCTCATGGCCGTGGAGGACGAGGCCCTGACCGATCCCGTGGCCGACATGCCGGCCGCGCTGGCGGCGCACGGGCTGCGGATACCGGGCGCCGACGAGTGGGAGCACGCGTGCGGGGCCGGGGCCGGCACCCTGTTCCGGTGGGGGAACGAGTGCCCCCTGGGCGAGCCCTCGTACGGCAGCGGTGGCGTGCGCCACCGGCCGAACGCCTTCGGGCTGCACATCGCCTACGACAGCTACGGCACGGAGCTGAGCGGGGACCCGACCGCGGTGCACGGCGGCGACGGCGGCGAGGCCGTCTGCGGCGGGTACGGCGATCTGCTCGGGTGGCTGCCGCTGGCCACCGCCAACCGCAACCCGTACGCGGCCGAGTTCACGTACGGCCCGGACGGTGAGGGCATGTACGAGGAGTTCTCGACCCGACCCGTGCTCAGCCTCCGCTGAACCGCGGGGGCCGACGCGCGGCCTTGGCCGTGTAGCCCTCCTGACAGTCCTCCGAGGTGAGGGTGAGGGCCGCGGTCATCGCCACCCGGTCGAGGGCCGCCGGGAGGGCGGCATCGGCGTAGCCGTCGATCGCGCGCTTGATGCCCTGGACGGCGAGCGGCGCGTTGGCGGCGATCTCCCGCGCCACCGCGCGGGAGGTGGCCTCCAGGTCCTCGCCGGGGACGAGCAGTTGGACCAGATGGAGCCGGTGCGCCGTCGCGGCGTCGATGCGCCGGCCCGTCAGGGCCAGATACTTGGCCCAGCCCGCACCCGCCTCGCGGGCGATGCGGAGGTCGCCGCCCGCGTCCACCGCCACGCCCAGCCCGGCTTCCGGCAGGGCGAAGACGGCGTCCTCGGCCGCCACCCGGATATCGGCCATCAGCGCCAGCTCGAAGCCGAAGCCGAGGCAGTAGCCCTGGACGGCGGCCACCACCGGTTGCGGGAGGCGGGTGAGGACCGCGAACCGCTCGTGCACCCAGCGGATGCCCTCGTAGTAGTTGCGGGTGCGCTCGGCCGGGGAGCCGCCCGTGATGGCGCCGCCGGGCGCGGTCACGTCGATGCCCGCGCAGAAGGCCCGCCCCTCGGCCCGCAGCAGCACCGCCCGGACGGACGCGTCGAAGCGGATCCGGTCCGCGAGCAGGCCGAGCTGTCGGGTGGACTCCCAGCTCCAGCCGTTGAGCTTGTCCGGGCGGCACAGGGTGAGGACGGCGAGGCCGTCCGCGACCTCCAGCCGGATCCGCTCCTCGCCCTCCGCGATCTCCGTGGAGATGGTGTCGATCACCGTGTCCCGCACCCCCGGCCCGATGGCTGACGACCCGCCGAACTGACGGATCGTCAGACTAGAGGCGGCCGGTCAGCGGGGGAAGACCTCGAACGCCACGGCCGGACGCCCCTCGAACCGGGCCGCGGCCTGCTGGGCGTTCCCGGTGAGGAAGGTGCGCACGTACTCCTCGGGGTCCTGGTCCGTGAGCACCTCGATGTACGCCTTGTGCTCCAGCAGGGACTTGATCGAACGCTCCAGCCCGGGGCCGGCGTCGACCGCGTGCGTCGGGGTGGCGGACCCGGCCACCGCGACCCAGCGCACGCCGTTCCAGGGCTCCAGGCCCTGCTCGATCAGCTCGGGGAAGATCCAGCGGTTCCCGGCGTCACCGGCCGCGTCCAGCACGGCCCGGCCGACGGCCTTGTGGTCGGGGGTGTTCCAGTAGCCGCCGCCCTGCGCGCCGCCCCACGTGTCACGGTGGTTGAGCGTGACGATCAGCTCGGGCCGGTGCCGCCTGATGGCCGCCGCGATGTCCCGGCGCAGGTCGAGCCCGTACTCGACGACGCCGTCGCGGTAGTCCAGGAACTCCACCTCCGACACCCCGACGACCGCGGCGCTCGCCCGCTGCTCCGCCTCGCGCAGCGGCCCGCAGGTGGCGGGGGCGATGCTGTCGATGCCCGCCTCGCCGCGCGTGGCGAGGAGGTAGACGAACTCCCGGCCCCCGTCCGTCCAGTGCGCGATGGCGGCGGCGCACCCGTACTCCAGGTCGTCGGGGTGCGCGACGACCGCGAGGGCGCGCGTCCAGTCGGTGGGCATGGGCTGCAAGGCGGGCTGCTGATCAGGCTGTTCGGTCATGTCTCGCACAATAGGCGAATGGACCGACATGGGCGGGTGGTGGCGCTGCTCGACGCCACGGGGATCTTCTTCGAGCCGGCCCGCACGGCCTTCCCGGGGGCGAGCGAGGCCGCGTGGGAGCGGGCCGGTCGGCTGGACCCCGGCGCGACCGGGCCGGACGGGACCTGGGCGCTCGATTTCCGGTGCTTCGCGATCGCCCGGCCCGGCGGCCGCTGGGTGCTGGTGGACGCCGGGGTCGGACCGGCGCAGTCCCCCGCCGCCCCCTGGGCGCCGGTGCCGGGGCGGCTGCCGGACGCCCTCGCGGAGGCCGGCATCGCTGCGGCCGATGTGGAAGCGGTGATCCTGACCCACCTTCACGAGGACCACGCGGGCTGGTCGTCGGGAGCCGACGGGCAGCCGCTCTTCCCGGCGGCCCGGTACGTCGTACAGCGCGCGGAGGTGGCCGCGCTCGACCGGACGGACCCGGTGTGGGACTGGACGGTGGCGCCGCTGCGGGCGAGCGGGCAACTGCACGAGGTGGACGGGACCCACCGGCCGGCCCCCGGCATCACCCTGCTGCCGACGCCCGGGCACACCCCGGGGCACCAGTCGGTGCTGGTGGAACAGGGCGCCGGGGCCCGGGACGTGGTGGTCACCGGGGACGTACTCGTGCACGCGGTCCAGCTCGGCGACCCGGCGGTGCCGTACTCCCACGAGCGCGACCGGGAGACCGCCCGGGCCTCCCGGGAGGACCTGCTGGCACGGGCGAGGGAACGCGGTGCCCTGCTGGCGACCGCGCACCTGACCCGCGCGTTCGTGGAACCCGGCTAACTCGGGCCTCGACCGACTCAGGCCTCGTCGCGGACGAGGGACAGCAGCCGGTCCAGGACGCGGGGGCCGCCCGCGCGGACGCCGTCGTGCTCGAACTCGTCCGTCACCCAGGTCCGCAGGCCCCGGACGGACCGGGCCGTCTCCAGCGAGTGCGCGGTGTCCACGTACATGTCGTCGTGGTAGACGGCGGCGGCCACCGGCACCTCGTTGGCGGCCAGGCGCGCCCGGTCGTAGAGGGGCTGCCAGCCGGTGCGGGCGGCCAGCAGTTCCGCGGTCTCGCGCAGGGGGGCCAGGGCCGGGTCGGTGGTGAAGTGCCAGGGGTGGATGGTCTCGCCGGTCAGAAGCAGCGGTTCGTCGCCCGCGAGCGCCTTGCCGGCGTCGAAGCGGGGGTGGTTCGCGCGTACCCGTTCGGCGGCCCAGGCGGTGGGCGCGGCGGGGTCCTGGGCGTAGATCGCCTCGTGGACCAGAGCGTAGAGGGGGTGCCCGGCGAAGGAGAGCTGGGCACGGACGCCCTCCAGGAAGGCGTCGGAGAGGGCGGGTCCCGCGAGGGTCGGCACGAAGGCGTCCTCCAGCAGGTAGTGGAGCTGGTGGCTGCCGTCGCCCCCGCCGAGGAGGATGCCGAGGGACTGGAACCCCTCGACGGTGAGGCGGTGGCCGCCGGGGAGTTCGGCCGGGGTCCGTGCGAGGTGGGCGGCGATGCGGCGGGCGCGCTCGACGTCCATCGGGTACCGGGCGTAGTGGGCCAGGTTCTTGCGTTCGATGCGGGGGAACGCGGCCTCGTACACCTCGTCGGCGGTGGCGGTCAGGGACGGGAGGCCGCCGGTGACGAGTGCGGCGGTGAGGCCTTCGGGCGCGGTGGAGAGGTAGTGGATCGTGCAGAAGCCGCCGAAGCTCTGGCCGAGCACGGTCCAGGGCGCGCCGCCGGTCAGGCCACGGCGGATGGCTTCGGCGTCGCGCACGATGGAGTCGGCGCGGAAGTGGGCGAGGTACTCCGCCTGCTGGGCGGGGGTGCCGCGCAGGGGCAGGGTCTGCCGGTTCACCGGAGTGGAGCGTCCGGTTCCGCGCTGGTCGAGGAGCAGCACCCGGTACTCGGTCAGCGCCCGCGCCAACCAGGCCTGGCGGCCGATGAAACGGCGGGCGCCGAAGCCGGGACCACCCTCCAGGTAGAGCAGCCAGGGCAGCGTCTCGGGGTCCATGCCGGCGGCCACGACCTCGCGGGCGTACAGCTCGATCCGCTCCCCGTCCGGGCGCGTGTGGTCCAGGGGGACGGAGAACCGGTGGTCGGTGAGGACCGTGCCGGGCTGGCGGTAGCTGCGTGCGATGGTCACGGACGGCCCCCAGGGGTACGAGGAGATGAAGGACCGCGCCCCGGCCGGATGGCGGCGGGGGCGCGGGGTGGTGGCCCCGAGTCTACGGAGGGCCGGGTCCGGCCCGGTGGGCCGGACGGGGTGTCAGAACTCGACGACCGAGCGGAGGACCTCGCCGCGCTCCATCCGGGCGAAGGCGTCCTCGACGCCGTCGAGCGGGATCGTCTCGGAGACGAAGGCGTCCAGGTCGAGGCGGCCCTGCAGGTAGAGGTCGATGAGCAGCGGGAAGTCGCGCTCCGGCAGGCAGTCCCCGTACCAGGAGGACTTCAGGGAGCCACCGCGGCCGAAGACGTCGAGGAGCGGGAGTTCGAGCTTCATCTCCGGGGTCGGCACGCCCACCAGGACCACCGTCCCGGCGAGGTCGCGCGCGTAGAAGGCCTGCTGGTACGTCTCGGGGCGGCCCACGGCGTCGATGACCACGTCCGCGCCGTGGCCGCCGGTCAACGCCTGAATGGCCTTGACCACGTCATCGGTGCGCCCGTTGACGGTGTGGGTGGCGCCCAGGCCCCGGGCCCACTCCAGCTTCCGGTCGTCCAGGTCCACCGCGATGATCCGCGACGCGCCCGCGAGGCGGGCTCCGGCCACGGCCGCGTTGCCCACTCCCCCGCAGCCGATGACGGCGACGGAGTCGCCGCGCCCGACGTTGCCGGTGTTCAGGGCGGCGCCGAGGCCGGCCATCACCCCGCAGCCCAGGAGGCCGGCGGCGGCCGGGGCGGCCGCCGGGTCCACCTTGGTGCACTGGCCGGCCGCGACCAGGGTCTTCTCGGCGAAGGCGCCGATGCCGAGGGCCGGGGAGAGCGGGGTGCCGTCCTCCAGGGTCATGGGCTGGGTGGCGTTGTGCGTGGCGAAGCAGTACCAGGGGCGTCCGCGCTTGCAGGCGCGACAGGTGCCGCACACCGCGCGCCAGTTCAGGATCACGAAGTCACCGGGGGCCACGGACGTGACGTCCGGGCCGACCGATTCGACGACTCCGGCGGCCTCGTGGCCGAGGAGGAAGGGGAATTCGTCGTTGATCCCGCCCTCCCGGTAGTGCAGGTCGGTGTGGCAGACCCCGCAGGCCTGCACCCGGACGAGGGCCTCGCCGGGTCCGGGGTCGGGCACGAGGATCGTCGTCGTCTCCACCGGTGCGCCCTTGCTCCGGGCGATGACCCCTCGTACGCGATGTGTCACGTCGTACCCCACTCTGATCGAATCCGTCTGGATCAACGAACGTACACGGACGCCACGCGGTACGGGAGTTGTGTCACGTTCCGGCGCGCGACCCGGCCAGATCCGGCGGTACGGCGGCCCGAAGTGCCGCGCCGAAGGCCGCCACGGCGGGGTGCGCGCCGGCTCCGCTGCGGAAGGCGAGGATGGTACGCCGTTCCATGAGCAGGCGGGTCAGTCGTACGGCCGGATCGTCCGGGCCCGTGACCCCGAGCTGTGGTACGACGGCCACCCCCTGGCCCGCCGCGACGAGGGCGAGCACGGTGGCGAACTCGTCGACCTGGTGGCGTACCCGCGGGGTGAAACCGGCGGCCTGGCAGGCCCGGACGGTCATGGCGTGGCAGAGGGTGCCGGGGGTGGCGGTGATCCAGGGCGCCCGGGCGTGCGTACGCAGGACAGCGCCCTGGTCGGATCCGCCGGACGGGTCGGGGGCCTCGCGGGGGCGGGTCTCGGAGGGGTCGGGGGCCTCGGCGGCGGGTGCGGCCAGGTACATCGCCTCGCCGTAGAGCGGTTCGGTGGCCAGTCCCGGCTCGGGCTCGGCGGGTACGAAGTCGTACTCGTGCACCAGGGCCACGTCCAGGTCCCCGGCCCGCAGGGCGTGTGCCACCGCCGCCGGGTCGGTCTCCGAGACCATCGGCTCCAGCCCCGGGTGGCGCCGGGCGAGGGCGATCAACGCGGCCGGGACGATGGCCCGGGTGGCGGTGGGGAAGGCGCCGATCCGCAGGGCTCCCGCCAGGCCCCCACGCGCCTCGGCGAGGTCGGCGTCGGCCTGCTCCAGCCGTTCGAGGACGGCCTCGGCGTGTCGGACCAGGTTCTGGCCGGCCGGGGTGAGGCGGACCCCGCGGCCGGTGCGCTCCAGCAGGGGCAGGCCGGCCTCCCGTTCGAGGACGCTGAGCTGCTGGGAGACCGCCGAAGGGCTGAAGGTGAGGGCCTCGGCGACGGCGGCGATGGTGCCGCGGCGGGCGAGTTCGCGCAGCAGGCGCAGGCGTCGTACATCGAGCATCGGCTCAGCTTACGGGTTGAGTAAGGAAAGCGAACTGGATTTGATCGTTCGGGCGGGCAAGGCTCTTGGGCATGGCACAGGACATCGCACAGGACATCGCAGAGACCCTCCCCTCGCACGGGATCCACGTACCGCTCGTCACGCCCTTCACCCGCGGTGGGGAGGTCGCCGTCGAGGCGCTGGAGGCGCTGGCCCACGAGGTGCTCGACGCGGGCGCCACCGGCATCGTCGCGCTCGGCACCACCGCGGAGACGGCCGGCCTCGACGCGGCGGAGCGTGACCTCGTCACCGGGGTGTGCGCCCGGGTCTGCGGGGAGCGGGGCGCGCCACTGACCGTCGGGGCGGGAGCCGGCGGCACCCGGGCCGCCGAGGCCTCGCTGGCCCGGCTGACCCGGTGGCCCGAGGTGCGGGCGGCGCTGGTGACCGTTCCGCCGTTCGTCCGGCCCGCGGCCGCCGGGGTGCTGGCGCACTTCACGCGGCTGGCCGAGGTGAGCCCGGTACCGCTGATCGTCTATCACATCCCGTACCGCACCGGGCAGCCGTTGGACGCGGCCGCGCTGCGGGCGCTCGGGGCGCTGCCGGGGGTCGCCGGGGTGAAGTACGCGGGCGGCGGCATCGGCGAGGAGGCGGTGGCGCTGCTCGGTGACCTGCCGTCCGGGTTCGAGGTGCTGGCCGGTGACGACGTGTACCTGTCCCCGCTGCTGGCGCTGGGCGCGGCGGGCGGGATCCTGGCCTCGGCACATCTGGCGACGGACCGCTTCGCGGAGCTCGCCGCGGCCTGGCGGGCGGGCGACGTGGCCAGGGCGAGGCCGCTGGGGCACGCGCTGGCCCGGATGTCGGCGGCGGCCTTCGCCGAGCCGAATCCGGCGGTGCTCAAGGGCGTCCTGCACGCTCAGGGGCGGATCCCGACCCCGGACGTCCGACTGCCCCTGCTGCCGGCCTCACAGGGGGCGGTGACGGCCGTGACGGCCGCCTTGGAGCGGCTGGGGTGACTCCGGAGCGATCGAGGCGACCCTGGGGCGGCCGTGGCGCCCCAGGGGTGCCCCTGAGGTGCAGACCGGCCGGCGATATGCCGGAAAGGGTCTCTTGTGGGCGATTTGCCGCCTACGGGCCGGTCGCCCGAATGAGGGCCCCGGAGAGTGGACTTGCCCGTATTGGCCACCGGGTCGGCGACCCGTGATGTGAGCCACACCGAACACCTCAACATCATTTCCGCAGAACAGTCGATTCCCTTTTCCCGGAAAGGGAATCGGCTATTGCACCGATACCCCTTCAAGGTCATTTACCCGGCCGATAGCGAGATGTCGATCTATCGGTGGAATTCGGGTCTTGTTCCCGCGTGGCGCGCTCGCCTACGGTCACCTCGTTCCTGGTGGTCAGCTGCCGAATACGGCCGCCGCCCGGGATCTCCCGTCCCCCCACGTGAGGAATTCCGCCATGCCTGCAAAGGGTAAGCACCGTCGGCCGAAGCACTACCGGATCACCCGAAAGCTGGCTCTCGCCGGCACCGGTGGCGCGGCCCTCACTCTCCCGCTGATCAGTGCCACCACCGCCGGGGCGGCGGAGGCGGCCGCCGCCCCCACCACGTATTCCGTGGTCGCGGGCGACACCCTTTCGGAGATCGCGGCGAAGCATTCCGTGAGCGGCGGCTGGCAGCAGCTCTACGCGGCGAACCGGAGCGTCGTCGGCGCCGACCCGTCGATCATCCGGCCCGGCATCAAACTGAAGCTCGGCGTCCAGGCGGAGACCGAGCGTGCGAGCAGGTCCGCCGCCCGGACCGCCCTCAAGCCCGCGGCCAAGCCCGCGGCCAAGCCCGTCACCGCCTACCCGAACAATCTCGACGGGTGGATCCGCGAGTCCCTCGACGTCATGGCCCAGCACGGTATTCCCGGTTCCTACAACGGAATTCACCGCAATGTGATGCGCGAGTCCTCGGGCAATCCGCTGGCGATCAACAACTGGGACATCAACGCCCGCAACGGAATCCCTTCCAAGGGGCTGCTCCAGGTCATCGATCCGACCTTCCGCGCCTACCACGTGCCCGGCACCTCGCAGAACTCCTACGACCCGGTCGCCAACATCACCGCCGCCTGCAACTACGCGGCCGCGCGCTACGGCTCGATCGACAACGTCAACGGGGCCTACTAGGAATCTCCCCGCGCCGGTTCACACCGGACGACGCCGGGCGGCGCGGACGAGGATCCGCAGGGGCGCCGCCAGGCCGTATCCGATGTCCCGGCGCAGGGCGGCGGCTCCCGCCCGTTCCACGGCGGTCAGCTGGTGGGCCATCAGCTCCGCCATCGTCGCGATGACCGGACGCAGTCCGGGTTCGGCGAGGTCGAGGATGCCGTGGGTGGCGTCCAGGGCCGTACGGGCACGCCGGCACTCGGCGGCCAGCAGGGCGCGCACGGCCGGGGTGTCGCGGGCCTGTTCCAGGTCGGCGCGGGTCACGGAGTGCTCGTCGAGCCGGGCGCTCGGGATGCAGAGCCGGCCGTCCGCGAGGTCCCCGCAGAGGTCGGCGAGGAAGTCCACGCGCTGGGCGGCGTCGACGAACCGCCGCCAGCCCGCGGCCTGTTCCGGGTCGGGGCCGCCCCGGTACTGCAGTCCGGTGAAGACCAGCACCCCGGGCCACGCGTAGGCGTCGAGGTAGGCCTGGAAGTCCTCCTCCGCGGCGAAGCCGTCGAAGGCGGCCTCGGCGGTGGCGGCGCCCTCCAGGAAACGGGAGACCCAGTGCGGGGGCAGACCGCGGGAGTCCACCGCGTGCGCGTAGGCCCGCAGGAGGGGGTCGGGGCTGTCCCCGGACTTCAGGGCCGCCTCCACCCGCTCGGACAACGCGGCGAGACCGGCGGCCCGTTGCCGCGGGGTACCGGTCTCGGCGACGTCGTCGACCAGGTTCATGAAGGCGAGACCGGCGGCGAGGGCGGGCACCAGCGGCGGCGCGGCCAGCAGCCGCAGCGCCAGGTACGGGGCGGACTCGCGGCGCAGCACCCGGCGCGCGGCGTGCGTGTAGTCCTCCCGCAGCCGGGTGCCGGAGATGCCGGCCGCTGTGAGGGTGGTGCGCCAGCTGGGCATCGTGGTCGTGCTCCTGAACCTGTCGGACCGTAGGTGGGTACGGGTGGACGATGTCAGAACTTGGTGACCTTCTTGACCTTGCCGTCGATACCCGCGAGCAGATAGCCGCCGCGACCGTACTCGTCGGTGACGTAGGGCCGCATGCAGGGGACCTGATCCATCATCCAGGGGTCGATGATCACATAGGTCGAGGTCGGCTTCTCGATGCCGAACTCCTTCTTGGACTGCTCCAGGAGGCCGGGCACCGCGTCCCAGTTGACGGTCGCCATGTCGATGAGCGGCTCGCCCTCCTCCACCGTGCCGTCCGGGCCCGTGCGCCTGGCGGCGCCGTCGCGGTACTGCCAGGCGTCGACGGTGTCGGCGCCGGGGGCGGTCGGGATCGAGGCGAGGACGTAGCCCTCGTAGACGGTGAGGTCCACGAAGGTGGTGGTGCCGGTCTTCTCCTTGAGCGCGTCCACGGCGATCCGGATGTTCTGCGGGGTGAGCATGCTGCCGCGGGCCGCGACGGCCTTGGACGTGCTCGCCTTCGCGCCCGGCGTGGAAGCCGGGGTGGCGACGGCGGGCCGGGTGGCGCGGGAATCGGCCGCGTCGTCGTCGCCGGAGTTCCCGTCGGGCATCCACTGGACGATCCCGACGACGGCGGCCGCCAGCACCACCGTGAGGGCCGCGCCGATCAGGGCCGGGCGCCTGCGCGGTGCGTTCGTCAGCGGGACGGGCCTGGTGGGAGCCCCGTAGGGGGAGCCACCCTGGCCGAACGGCGGCGGGGTGGGCGCCCCGTACGGGCCGCCGTACGGGCCGTACTGACCCGGGACGACGGGAGCGGCGGGTGCGGCCGGTACGGAGAGGGCCGGCGCGGCGGCGACGGGCCCGGCGCCCGCCGCGTGGCCGGATCCGAGAGCGGCGCTCGCGTCCCGGAGCAGTTGTTCCAGCTGCGCCCCGTCGGGCCGCGCGGCCGGGTCCCGTACGAGCAGCCGTTCCAGTACGGGCGCCAGCGGGCCGGAGCGCACGGGCGCCGGGATCGGCTCGTCCAGCACGGCGACGACCGTGGCCAGGCTGGTGGCCCGGCGCAGCGGGTGGACGCCCTCCGCGGCCACGTAGAGCAGCATGCCCAGCGACCACAGATCGGAGGCGGCCAGCCCCTCCTCCCCGCGGACGCGTTCGGGCGCGATGTACTCGGGCGAGCCGATCAGCACGCCGGTGGAGGTGAGTCCGGTCGAATCGTGCAGGGCGGCGATGCCGAAGTCGGTGAGCACCGCCGACCCACTGGGCCGCAGCAGCACGTTGGCGGGCTTCACGTCGCGGTGGAGCACGCCCTCGGCATGTGCGGCGCGCAGCGCGGAGAGCACGTCGAGCCCGAGCCGCACCACCTCGTCGGGCGGCATGGGGCCGGACTCCAGGCGGTCGTGCAGGGAGCCGCCCCGGACCATCTCCATGACGATCCACGGGTGTCCGTCCGTGCCCTGCGCGGGCTCGACGATGTGGTGGATCGTCACGACGTGGGGGTGGGCGAGGCGGGCGAGGGCGCGGGCCTCGCGGACGGCCCGTTCGCGCATCTGGTCCGCGAGGCCGGGCTGGGCAGCGGCGGTCGCCGGGTCCGGCGGGCGCACCTCCTTGAGCGCGACCTCGCGGTGCAGGGCGATGTCGCGGGCGCGCCACACCGTACCCATGCCCCCGCTGCCCAGAGGTGCGACCAGCTCGAAACGGCCGTCGATCAGCTGTCTGCCGGCCTCACTCGTATCCATGGCCGCTCATCGTAAGGGGCGGCCGGCTCAGCAGTGTCGGCGGTCCACCGTGAGCGTGCCCTGGGCGGTGGCCACCGTTCGGTCGTAACAGCCGCCGGGTGCGGTGGACCCGTACAACCGGTAGCGGGCGGAGGTGGTGGCGACCGCGTGCCGCTGATCGCGCGGGACGTTCGCGGTGTAGGTGGCGTCGCCGGTGTACCGGTCGTCGAGCCGGGAACTGTCGACGGTCCGACCGCCGCGCCGGGTGACGGTGTCGGCGCGGTCGCCGAGCGAGAGGACGGTGCGCAGCCGGTCGCCGGCGCCGAGGGTGGTCTCGCCGTCCATCGTGTAGGTGCGGGCGGTCCGGGTGGTGGTGGCTCCCTGCGTCACGCTCTCCTCGTCGGTCCAGGTGGCGGTGAGCGCGTCCTGGTTCTCGCCGTCGGTCCAGCGGTGCACGGAGGTGCCCCGCACGGCGCGTGTGACCGTGGTGGCCACGCGGCCGTGGGAGGTGTTCAGGTGTCCGGCGACGGTCAGCCGGTGGCCGCCCTCGGTGTCCAGGCGGTGCTGCGCGCCGGGGGCCGCGGGGGTCCAGCGGGAGTGGCCGGTCGGATCGCTCTGCTCGTGCCGGGTCAGGGCGCCGCTGACGACCTCCCGGCCCTCGTCCTGCCAGAGCAGCAGGTTGGTGGGGGTGCTCCAGCCGCTCTGTCCGGCGGGCACCCCGGCGACGGAGACCTCGATCCGGTGCGGACGGCCGTCGTTGAGGAGCGCGGCGTAGGGGGTGAGGTCGTAGCGGATCGGCTGGACGTCGAAGGCGCGCGGGCCGGGGGTGACGTACCAGAGGAAGGGGTTGGACCACCCTCCGGTCCACACGGTGGGGAAGGGCGCGGCGATGCCGGCGAGCTGTCCGTCGACCGAGACGCGGACCTCGCGGTACGGGCCGTCGGCGGCCTTGCAGGAGTACGGGGCCGCGTCCGGGGTGGTCATGTACCAGTACTCCTCGCAGCCGCCGCCCGAGCCGGTGGCGTACACCTCGGCGAGGAGGCGCTCCGTGTTGCGCGGGGTGGTGACCGAGGGGGTGGTGAGGGGCAGGACGCGGTCGGGGGTGTCGGGGGCCGGGTTGCGGCCGTCGGTGGCGTAGAAGGTCAGGGTCACCTTGACGTCGATGACTCCGGTGTAGGTGTCGTCGACCACGTTGCCGATGAGCATGTCGACGGGCTGCGGGCGGGCGAGGGTGTCGCGGTAGCGGGTGACGTCCTTCTCGACGGACCAGGTGATGCCGTCGGGCGAGGGTTGTGGGGTGGAGGTGCGCAGGATCTCGACCCCACCGAGGGCGAGGTGGCCCAGGCGGTCGTACTGGCGCCCCTTGACCTTGCCGTCGAGGCGCAGGACCACCTTGGCCCAGCCGGTTGTCCCGCAGGCTGCGGGCGGTGTGTAGCTGCCCCGGTAGGGCGTGAAGTCGCGGAACTGCGCCTCCGCGAGGGTCACCTGGCAGGAGCGGGTCGCGGGTCGGGCGACGGGCGGGGCCGCGGTGAGCGGGTCGTGCCAGTCGGTGCCGAACTCGGCGGGCGGCGGGTCCGTGACCGGGGCTCCGGCGGCGGACGCGGGTCCCGCGGCGGCCAGGGTGGCGGCGGTCAGCGCGATCGCGCCGAGCAGGCCGGTGATCCTGTGTCGTCGTCTCATGGGCCCGCAGTGAAACCCGGCCCGCCGGGGCCGGGCCAGGGCCGGTGCTCCGGCCCTGGCCGGTTCTGAACCGCCGGTCGGCTCCCGCTCGGACGTCAGCGGGGCAGGACGACCACGCCGTCGTCGTCGGCGTGGACGGTGTCCCCGACGCGGAAGGTGATGTCGCCGATGGTGACGGGCTCGTCGATCGCGCCGTCGCCGGTCTTGCCGCTCTTGCGGGGGACCGTGCCGAGCGCCTTGATGCCGAGGTCGAGCCCGCCGAGGGCGACGCTGTCGCGGACCGAACCGTTGATGATCAGGCCGGCCCAGCCGTTGGCCTCGGCCGCGCCCGCGATGAGGTCGCCGACGAGGGCGGTACGCGGTGAGCCGCCGCCGTCCACGACGAGGACCGCGCCCTCGCCCGGTGTGTGGAGGAGGGTGCGCAGCAGCGCGTTGTCCTCGTGGCAGCGCACGGTCCGGACGGGTCCGGCGAAGAGCCGGCGGCCGCCGAACTGGCGGAACCCGGTGGCGCAGATGGCCAGGGACTCGCCGTACTCGTCGTACAGGTCGGCTGTGGGGACGGGGGTGACGCTCATCTCGCTACCGTTTTCCTCGCTGCTCGTGCTCGTACGTCGCGGTGGTGCGGCCGGCGTAATCGGCCGATCGTGCGGCGCCGCGGGGCGGTTCACCGGGGCGGCTCGTCCCGTGCGGAGCGGCGACGGCCCGGGCGAGGTGCTTGTCGCCGGTGGCGGTGCCGAGGCCCGAGCCGGACATCGGCCGGAATCCGACGGGCGGCCTCGCGTACGCGGCCTCGGTTCGAGGCGGCGCGAGACGCGACCGGGGCCGGGGCGTGGGCGGGGCCCGGGCCGCGCAGGCGTGCCGGGTCAGTCCCGAGAGTTGCCGAAGAGGATGCGGTAGCCGATCAGCAGGACCAGCGAGCCCGCGATGGCGGAGCCCCAGGTGGCAAGGTCGAAGAACTCGGTCTGGATGGGCTTGTCCAGGACCTTCGCCGACAGCCAGCCGCCGATGAAGGCGCCGGCGACGCCGATGAGGGTGGTCCCGATCAGGCCACCGGGGTCCCGGCCGGGCAGCAGGACCTTGGCGATGCCCCCGGCCAGCAGTCCCAGGATGATCCAGCTGACGATCCCCATGTCCAGTCACTCCGCTTCGGTCGTCCGGTCGTTCAGGTGTTCCGGTGTTCTCCTGGGAGGACGCGCCCGGGAGTGGATCGGTTCTCCGACGCTCAGACCGCCACGCGGCCGACCTGCACGGAGAGCTCCGCACCGGGGTGGGGGCCGGCGCCCGGACCCGGCCCGGCGGAGGGCGTCGTCCGGGTGAGCAGGAGCACTCCGCGCGCCGCGAGGAAGGCTCCGGCTCCGGCCAACAACAGACCCGGCACGCCGCCTTGCAGCCGTTCGCCGAGCAGGACCATGCCGATGACTGCCGCGGCCAGCGGGTTGGCCAGGTTCACCACGGCCAGCGGGGCGCCGAGTCCGCCGCGGTAGGCCCGCTGCGACAGCAGCATCCCGCCGACCGCGAACACGACGA
The DNA here is from genome assembly GCF_041106355.1 of Streptomyces sp. BF23-19. Taxonomy (NCBI): domain Bacteria; kingdom Bacillati; phylum Actinomycetota; class Actinomycetes; order Kitasatosporales; family Streptomycetaceae; genus Streptomyces; species Streptomyces sp. BF23-19. The sequence continues at coordinate 15,912 of NZ_JBGBPT010000057.1, forward strand.
CGAGCAGGGCCACCGCGACGACCCGGACGCTGAGCAGGGCTCCGCCGCGACCGGCCGCCACGGCCACCGTCTGGGTCAGGGCCGAGGCCGCCGCGGAGGCCAGCCCGGAGGCGGTCGCGTGGCGCAGGCCCGAGCGCGGGTCCTTGTCGGCGGTCAGCATCAGGATCACGGCGAGGGTCGCGCCGGAGACGGCCAGCGCCTCGATCAGCGTGAGGGTGTCGTCGGGGGCCGGCCCGGAGGCCGGGAGCAGCAGCAGGCCGAGCCCGGCGACGGTGGCCAGGGTGCCCCGCCATTCGGTGGTCGCCACCCGGCGGCCGGCCCTGCGCGCCCCCAGCGGGACGGCGGCCACCAGGGTGAGCGCTCCGAGGGGCTGCACCAGGGTGAGGGGGCCGTACCGCAGGGCCGCCGCGTGCAGGAGCGCGGCGGCGGCGTTCAGCCCGGCCGACCACCACCAGGCGCCGGAGCCCAGCAGGGCCTTGGCGCTGCGCGCGACGGCGGCCCGGGCGAGGCGTTCCTGGGCGACGGCGGCGGCCGCGTAGGCCACGGCCGACGCGAGGCAGAGCCCGACGGCGAGGGCGGTGTCGTTCATTGTCCGGCTCCTACGGCCGCGTCCACGCTCCGCGGGCGCGGCAGGCCTCGTACGGGGATGTCCAGGACCGGCTCCGAGGCCGATCCCTGGTCCGGGCCGGCGTCCGGGTCCGGATCCGGGTCGCTCGGGCGCGGCTTCGGGATGAGCAGCAGGGCCGCCCAGAGGAGGACGGCGGCCACGACGGCGTCGAGCCAGTAGTGGTTGGCGGTGCCGACTATCACCAGCAGGGTCAGCAGCGGGTGCAGCAGCCACAGGAAGCGCCACCGCGAGGAGGTGGCGGCGATCATGCCGAGCGCGAGCATCAGCGCCCAGCCGAAGTGCAGTGAGGGCATGGCGGCGAACTGGTTCGCCAGGGTGTCCTCGGCCGGTGCGGCCTTGTACACGGAGGGGCCGTAGACCTGGGCGGTGTCGATGAGCGCCGCGGCGTCGAGCAGGCGTGGGGGCGCGAGCGGGAAGGCCAGGTGCAGGGCGAGGGCGGCTCCGGTGAGTCCGGCGAGTACGCGGCGCGTCCACAGGTAGTGGGCGGGGCGGCGGAGGTAGAGCCAGATCAGGAAGAGCGCGGTCGCCGGGAAGTGGACGCCCGCGTAGTAGGTGTTCGCAGTGGTGACGAGGGCGTCCCCGTGCAGCAGCAGCCGCTGTATCGCGCCCTCGCCGGGCAGGTGCAGGAAGCGCTCCGCGTCCCATATGCGCGCCGCGTTGCGGAAGGCGTCTTCGGTGCGGTCGGTCGAGAGCAGCCGGCCCGCCTTGTAGACGGTGAAGAATCCCGCGACGAGCAGCAGCTCGCGTATGAGGCGGCGGCGCGCGGCTCTCGGTCCGGCTGCCGGCTCGGCAGGTGTGGTGTGGGAGCTCATCCCCCGGTCTCTCTTCCTGTTTACGCGCACAGCGACACGCCAGTGTATCGATACATTGGCGTATCGATACGCTGGTGTACCGATACGGTCGCGTTCCCGTACACTTCCGTAGTGGAACCTGCCGCCGAGGCGCCCCCAGAGGAGAGCCGCATCCATGACGACGACGCCGTCCCCCGCGCGCCGCTCCAAGATCACCCCGGAGCGTGAGCAGGAGTTCTACGACGCGGTCCTGGAGCAGCTGCGCGAGCACGGCTACGAGGCCCTGACCATGGAGGGCGTCGCCGCCCGGGCCAGCTGCGGCAAGTCGACGCTCTACCGGCAGTGGAAGACCAAGCCCCAGCTCGTCGCCGCCGCCCTGCGTGCGGGCCGCCGCGGCACCCTCGTCGCCGTGGACACCGGCTCACTGGCGGGCGATCTGCGTGAAGCCGCCCGGATCGCGGCCGGCACCTCAGGCAGGGACACCCGACTGACGCAGGCCCTCGGGCACGCCGTGCTCAGCGACGAGGAACTCCAGGCCGCCCTGCGCGAGGCGCTGGTCGAGCCGGAACTGGCCGCCTTCGACGAGATGGTCGGACGGGCCGTGGCACGCGGCGAGATCGACGCGGACCATCCGGCCGTGGAGTTCCTGCCCGCCCAGCTGATGGGCGTGCTCCGGATCCGGCCGGTGCTGGAAGGGCGGTACGCGGACGCCGACTACCTGGTCCGGTTCGTCGACGCCGTGCTGCTCCCGTCCCTGGGTCTCGCGCCTCCCCGCCCCACCGGGCCCCCGGCCGACCAGGCCCCCTGAACCGGCGGGCCGCCGTCCTGATGACCTGACGGCGACCTGCCCGCGCTGCCTCGTGGGGACGGCGGCAGCGCGTCACCCGGATCGGGCGGCGACCACTCGCCCCAGGAGTGGTCGCCGCCCGATCCGTGCGGCTCCGCACCGGCCCGGGCGGCCGGCCTCAGCGGAGCGCGCCCATGGTCCGCGCGAACACCTCGGGGTCGACCTCGTAGCCGTGCAGCCGCAGGTCGAAGGACCAGGCGCCCGAGGCGTCGCGGGTGAACTCGGCGACGGTGGCCGCGGTGGCGGAGGCCACGGCGGTGAAGTCACCCTGGGCGAGGTCGGCGTGGCCCTCGCGGATCCGGAATCCGGTGCCGCCGATGTCGGCGAAGGTCTTCGTACGGCCCGCCGCGCCGGCTTCGGCGTTCTGGATGACGACACCGACCACCACCCGACTCGACGCCGGCGCCATCCGGTCCAGCTCGATGGTCATCACCTCGTCGAAGCCGAAGCCCTGGCCGGTGTGACTGTCCCGGTTCAAGGTGATGGTTCCGTCGGGCGACCGACTGCCGAAGTGCACCAGCTGGACGGGCGTCCCGTGGAGGTCCTCGGCGCCGAAGACGGCGGCGACGATGTCGAGGTCGTTCGCGGGTGTGCCCGTCGGGCTGGGGTCCCACCGCAGCGCGAACTCCACCCTGGCCAGTCCCTTGCGTACACCGCTCACCGAACTCCCCCTTCGTTCACAGGCATTGCCCGCCCATGATCCCACGAGCCCCCCGACCCGGCCCGAACGATCGTACGCTTCCGGCCATTTCGGCCGGTTCGGTCACCCAGGCCGCCCCTTCCGGATCTCGCCGGGCCCGGATGGACCGTGCGTACCGAATTCGGCAGCGGTGAAATCTGGACAAAGCTGATTTGCGCCTCTTCGCCCAATAGCGGCGCATTCCCACCCCATCGCACCACGGGCGTTCCCGGGCCGCCCCTTTCCCCCACTACGGCCCGGGGCAACCGCATGATCTGCAGCTGAACCGGATCGTTATCCTCAAGTTTTCCTCAAATCTAGTGACGGTGAGCCCGTCCGCTTCCTAGCTTCCTCGTACACGCGTCCCCACGTCCCCACATTCGCGCGGTTCCACACGCCCCCGGCGATCCCGGTGACGCGTCCCGCGTTCCCCAGGAAAGAGTGCAGCATGAAGGTTCCCCAGGCCGGTGCGGTCGCCGCAGTGATCGCGATCGCCCTGACCGCCTCCGGGTGCGTCTTCGACGATGGGGACCAGGGAGACGGGACCCTCTCCATCGGCATCAAGTTCGACCAGCCTGGCATAGGCATGCGGGAAACCGACGGCACCTTCTCCGGATTCGACGTCGATGTCGCGACGTACGTGGCCAAGGAGCTCGGCTACAAGCCGAACAAGATCGAATTCAAGCAGGTCTACAGCAACGACCGCGAACTGCTGATCCAGTACAACGAGGTCAAGTTCGTCGTCGCGAGCTATTCGATCAACGAGAAGCGCAAGGAGAAGGTCGACTTCGCCGGCCCGTATTTCGTCGCGCACCAGGATCTGCTGACCCGCGCCAACGACGGTTCGATCACCAAGGCCGAGGACCTCAATTCGAAGAGCCTGTGCTCGGTCAGCGGCTCCACCTCGGCCGAGAACCTCCGCAAGAACCTCGCCCCCAAGGCGGGCCTGCTGGAGATGAGCGGCTACGCGGACTGCGTCGTCGCGCTCCAGGAGAGCCGGGTCGACGCCATGACCACCGACAACTCCATCCTGGCCGGGTACGCCGCCCGGAAGGGCAACGAGGGCAAGTTCAAGCTGCTCGGCACGAGCCTGAGCAACGAGAACTACGGCATCGGGGTCAAGAAGGGCAACAAGGAGCTCCAGCGCAAGATCAACGACGCGCTGAAGAAGATGGTCGCGGACGGCTCCTGGGAGGCGGCCGTGAAGAAGAACTTCGGCGCGAACTACAAGTACGAGCCGGCTCCGGCGATCACCCCCGTGAGCTGACGCCCGTCGAGGCGGCGGGGTCGGCGCGCTTGCGTCCGGCCTGAAATCGGCCCCGCCCGCACGCCCCGACGGCCGTGACCCCCTCGCACGGGGGTCACGGCCGTCGGTGTGATCCGTGCTCCCGCTCAGGCCACCGGGGCCTTGCCGCGCAGCACGGTCAGGAACTCCCGCATCCAGCGCGAGTGGTCCGGCCAGGCCCGGGCCGAGACCAGGGTGCCGTCGACCACGGTCTCGGAGTCCTCGAACTCGGCCCCGGCCGCCTTCATGTCCAGTTCCAGCGCCGGGTACGCGGTCACCCGCCGGCCGGTCAGGCCCCCGGCCGCGGCCGTGATGAGCGGGCCGTGGCAGATCTGGGCGATCGGCTTGTCGGATTCCGCGAAGGCGGCCAGGATCCGGCGCACCTCGGGGTCGTTGCGCAGGTACTCGGGGGCCCGGCCGCCCGGGACGACCAGAGCCGCGTAGTCCTCGGTGACCACGTCCGCGAAGGCCAGGTCGGCGGGCCAGGTGTAGCCGGGCTTCTCGGTGTAGGTGTCGAAGCCCTCCTCGAAGTCGTGGACCACGAACCGCAGCTTCTTCACCTGCGGCGCCGCGATGTGAACCTCGTAGCCCTCCTCGCGCAGGCGCTGGTACGGATACAGGACCTCCAGCGATTCGGCGGCGTCGCCGGTCACGATGAGGATCTTCACTGCCATGGGCTGCTCCCGAGTGGGCCGGTCAGAGTCGGTGCGGCCCCGCCCCGGGGCCATCGCTACCCTGCCCGCGGCGGACGGTCGGCACACACCAAGGTCCCCCACTACCGACACGTGGTTTTCACCTGTTCGGCACATGACAATGTGACCCTCGCTGTGCCACTGACACTCCGCCAATTCCCCGGGCGGGGACGGTGCGTAGGGAGAGGTACCCCCCACCTGATGAAGATCTCGCGCATGACCCCCTGGGCGGCCGCCCTCGCCGCCGCCGCCCTGATCGGCATACCGGCGGCCGCGTCCGCCGGCCAGCAGGGCACCACCGCCGCCGAGAACCCGACGGCCGCCACGACGGACCCGTACGCGGATTACTACGCGAACGCCCAGGGCAAGACCGGGCCCGCGCTGAAGACCGCCCTGCACGACATCATCAAGATCCAGTCGAAGGTGACCTACGACGGCGTGTGGAACGCCCTGAAGGTGACCGACCAGGACCCGGCGAACCCCAACAACGTCATCCTGGTCTACTCCGGCCGCTCCCAGTCCAAGACGACGAACGGCGGCGGGGTCAACGACTGGAACCGCGAGCACGTCTGGGCCAAGAGCCACGGTGACTTCGGCACGGCCACCGGTCCGGGCACCGACCTGCACCACCTGCGCCCCGAGGACGTCACCGTCAACAGCACCCGGGGCAACAAGGACTTCGACAAGGGCGGCAGCCCCGTCGGCGAGGCGCCGGGCAGTCTGACCGACGCCGACTCCTTCGAGCCGCGCGACGCGGTCAAGGGCGACGTGGCGCGGATGCTGCTCTACATGGCCGTCCGCTACGACGGGGGTGACGGCTTCGCGGACCTGGAGATGAACGACAAGGTCAACAACGGCTCCGCGCCCCTCTTCGGCCGGATCAGCCTGCTGAAGCAGTGGAACCAGATGGACCCGCCGGACGCCTTCGAGCAGCGCCGGAACCAGGTCATATTCGACCAGTACCAGCACAACCGCAACCCGTTCATCGACCACCCGGAGTGGGTCAACTCCATCTGGTGACCGGGGCCCGCAGTCACGACGTCCTCCGGGGGTTGGGCCGCGTCAGGCAGGGTATTCCCAGGCCAGAGGCTGCGACCCGCGCCCGACGGCAGCAGCCGGCGGAGGTACGTCGTGATGGACGGAGCCGGACTCTCCGATCGCGAGCAACGCGCCCTCTCCGCGATCGAGGCCGAACTCAAGGGTGATCGTTCCCTCGACCGGATCCTGCGGTCCACGTCGCACCGGCGTCAGCGCATCGTGGCAGCCTGGCTGCTCGGTGCGGTGGCGGCGGTGCTGTTCGTGGCGGCCTCGGTCACCGTCTCCCGACTCCTGATCTGGGTCTTCGCCGCGGTCTGGACGTCAGCGGTGATCCTGGCGCTGCCGCTGGTCGGCCAGTGGCTCCGGCGCCGCCGGCAGCGCGTCGACCGTACCGAGCGGATATGACCGACGGACAGCACAGGCCGGGGGCGGACCGGCCGGGTCAGAGCCGGTCGGCGAGGGCCTTGAAGTCGACCCAGGGCAGCTGGGGCGTCCGCGCGTCCCACACCTTCTGGGAGAGTGCGGCCAGCGGAGCCTGGATGCCCGCGGCCACCTGGGCCTGGGTCTGGGCGCCGGCCAGGTCGCTCCAGATGGCGAGGCGCCCGCCCAGGATCTGCGGCCCGTACGAGGCCGGGACGGGGGTCGTGCCGCGCAGTACGAGCGGGGTCCACTGTTCGTAGATCCGCTGCCCGGTGGGGTACGTGAACTGGTTGGGCTGACCCAGTACGTAGTAGAGGTACTCGTCGTTGAGGTTGACGAGCTTGCGGCCCTCGCGCAGGTACTCCAGCGGCGGCCGGGCGCCGTTCTCCTTGCCGGTCCAGTACTCGACCTGGATGTCCTTCGCGGCGCTCGTCACGCCGCCCGCGAAGAACCCGTCGTTCCACGCCTTGAGGGCCTTCCCCGACGGCCGGACCACGGCGGCGCGGTCGTTCAGCCAGCCCGTCGCCAGGTCCTGGACCCGCGCGGAGGGCCCGTACCGCTGCTGGGCGGCGCGGGCGAGCTGCGGGAAGGAGGCCTGCGGGTCGCGGTAGACCAGCGCCTGGTACTCGTCGGCGCCCAGGTGCCAGGCTCCGCCGGGGAAGAGCGGTATGTACTCGCGCAGCAGCTCGTCCACGAGCTTGGCGGACGCCGGGTTGGATATGTCCACGGCGCCCTTGACCACACGCCCCTGGGTGTCGCGCAGCTGCAGGTCGGGGTGGGCGCGCAGGACCGCGCCGAGGTGACCGGGCGAGTCGATCTCGGGGACCACGGTGATGTGCAACCGGGCGGCGAGCGCGTTGATCTCGCGGACCTGGGCCTTGGTGAGGTGCGGGGTGGAGACGATCTCGGGGTGCGTGTCGGACTGGATCCGGAAGGCCTGGTCGTCGGAGAAGTGCAGGCCGAGCTGGTTGAGCTTGAGGTCGGCCATCTCGCGCAGCCGGTCCTCGATCCAGTCCGGGGTGTAGAACTTGCGGGCGATGTCGAGGTTGAGGCCGCGCTGCGGTTTGGCGGGGGCGTCGCGCACGGTGCCCTCGGGGGCCGAACCGGCGCTCTTGACCGCCTGCTTGAGGGTCCGGGTGCCGTAGAAGACCCCGGCCTGGTCGGGGCCGTTGATGCGGACGCGGCCGTCCTTGACGTCGAGGGTGTACGACTCGGGCCCTCCCGCGGCCCCCGCGTCCAGGGAGAGCTCCACGTCCCCGGCGCGCGGCGCGGCCGACTTGCCGTAGCCGATGTTCAGTTCACCGGCCAGCAGTTGGGCCTCGTCGGAGAGGGCGGCGGTGTCGTCCGGGGCGACGACCACGCGGGCGTCCGGGGTGGGCTTCCAGCCGGGGCCGCGGGCGGGTACGTGCTCCCGCACCGCCGGGATGGTGCGCGGGGCGGTGGACAGCGGGTACGACGGGGTCGGCGTGGGGCTGGGGGTGGGAGTGGGGGCGGCCTCGGCCGGGCGCGCCGCCGTCGTGGAGGAACCCGGGGCACTGGGGGCGGGGGCCTCGTCGGAGGCGGCCGTGCAGCCCGGGAGGGCAAGGGTGACCAGCGCGGCGACCGTGGCCGTCGCGATGGTGTGGACCCTCGTGTGTCGCCTCTGTGTGCTCATCATGGGTGCGTGCCCCCCGTACCAACGTGCCACGGGGGACACGGGCGCGCGACCCGGCGGGCTCAGACCAGGGCATCCCGCGCGGCGACGGCGAAACCGTGGTCCTGGTCGGGGGCGCCGCCGCCGACGCCGATGGCGCCGATGAGGCGGCCGTCGCGGTGGACGGGCAGCCCGCCCGCGATGAACAGCAGCGGCCGGTCGAGGGCCGTGGGCAGGGTGTGGAAGGGACCGTCGGGCCGGACGGCTTCGACGAGGTCGGCGGTGGGGGCGTTCAGCTGGAGCGCGGTGTAGGCCTTGCGGGTGCTGGTCTCGCCGGAGATCAGCACGGCGCGGTCGTCGCGGCGGAAGGCGAGCAGGTGCCCGCCGGCGTCGAGGACGGTGACGCTGACCGTGGCCCCGGCCGCTTCGGCGGCGGCCGCGGCGGTCGCGACGAGCAGCTCGGCGTCCTCGGTGGCCAGGGGGGCGACGGCGGTACGGGTGGGGGTGGACATGCGGGGTCTCTCCTTGCGGGTGGGGGTGCGTGCGTACGCGGGGGGAATCAGTGGTGGGATCAGTGGTGGGCCGGGACGGCCGCGGTCGTTCCGGGTGCGCCGGCCGCCACGACCGTGCCCCGGTCGCCACGGGCCGAGCGGCGCGTCGTACGGCGTTCCAGTGCGCCGGAGACGAGGGCGAGCACCAGGGCGGAGGCGGCGAGGGTGGCGCCGACCCAGTTGGGGGCGGTCCAGCCGAGGCCGGCGGCGATCACCAGCCCACCGAGCCAGGCGGCGAGCGCGTTGCCCAGGTTGAAGGCGCCGATGTTGACGGCCGAGGCCAGGGTGGGCGCGCCGGCGGCCTGGTCCAGGACGCGTTTCTGGAGCGGGGGCACGGTGGCGAAGCCGAGGGCGCCGATCAGTACGAGGGTGACGGCCGCGCCGGCCTTGGTGTGGGCGGTCAGGGTGAAGACGGCGAGGGTGACGGCGAGGGCGCCCAGGGCCACGTACAGCATCGGCATCAGCGCGCGGTCTGCGTACCGTCCGCCGATGAGGTTGCCGGCGACCATGCCGAGGCCGAAGAGGACGAGGAGCCAGGTGACGGAGGTGTCGGCGAAGCCCGCGACGTTCGTCATCATCGGGGTCACGTAGGTGATCGCGGCGAAGACGCCGCCGAAGCCGAGGACGGTCATCGCCATCGCGAGCAGCACCTGGACGTTGCGGAAGGCGGCGAGCTCATTGCGGATCCGTACGCCGCCCTCGGGCCGGGGCAGGTCGGGCACCAGCCGGGCGATGCCGAGGAGACCGGCGACACCGAGCGCGGCGACGATCAGGAAGGTGACGCGCCAGCCGAGGGTCTGGCCGACGAAGGTGCCGAGCGGGACGCCGATGACGTTGGCGACCGTCAGTCCGGTGAACATCATGGCGATCGCGCCGGCCCTCTTCTCGGGGGCGACGAGCTCGGCCGCGACGACCGCGCCGATGCCGAAGAAGGCGCCGTGGGCGAGCGAGGCGACGACGCGGCCGGCGAGCATGACGCCGAAGGCGGGGGCGAGGGCGGAGAGCACGTTGCCCGCGATGAAGAGGCCCATGAGCAGCATCAGCATGCGCTTGCGGGGAATGCGGGTGCCGAGCACGGTCATGAGGGGCGCGCCGAGGACGACGCCGAGGGCGTAGCCGGTGACCAGGAAGCCCGCGGTGGGGATCGAGACCCCGTACGTGCCGGCGACCTCGGGGAGCAGGCCCATGATCACGAATTCGGTGGTGCCGATCCCGAAGGCCCCGACGGCGAGGGCGAGGAGTGCGAGAGGCATGGGGGAGGTGTCCTTCAGGGGAGGGGGTGGTGCGCGGTGCAACGGCGGCGTGGGCGGGATCCCGGCCGGTCACGACCGGGTACCGCTGATTGCGGTCGCCGATTGCATGCGTCCACATTAATTGCAGACGCGGGATATTTGCAAGCGCGGGCTATTGCGTATGTGGACTATCCTGGGGGACACAGACCCAGCCAGGGACGCTTCGATGGAGGAGCCCATGACGGCCACGGACAGCGCGCTCACCGCCCTCTCCCAGGGCTGGTGCGCCCTCTCCCTCCTGCACGGGCGGATCGAGGCACACATCGAACGGGCCCTGCAGGCGGGCCACGGACTCAGCGTGCGCGAGTACTCGCTGCTGGACGTGCTCAGTCGCCAGCACAACGGCCCGGGCGGACACCTGCGGATGCACCAGGTCGCCGACTCGGTGGTGCTCAGCCAGAGCGCGACGACCCGGCTGGTGAGCAGGCTGGAGGACCGCGGCCTGCTGAACCGCTACATCTGCGACACCGACCGGCGGGGCATCTACACCGACGTCAGCGAGGCGGGCCTGGCCCTCCTGGCCGCCGCCCGCCCCACCAACGACACCGCCCTGCGCGAGGCGCTCGACGAGGCCTCGCTCAACCCGGAACTCGCCCCGCTGGTGGCGGCGGTGGAAAACCTCCGGCGCTGACCCGGCGCTGATCAGGTGCGCGCCGAGTGCCCGCGCCGTGTCGTCGCCCATCGCCATCGCGTTGAGCGGCCGGGGCCGGGCCGGGGGGCGCCCCGGGGCCGGACCGCCTCAGCGCGGGGCGGCGCTCGGCGGTGGCGAGGACGTCACGATGCCTCCGCGCGCCCCGGACGGGCTCGCCGAGGGCGACGCCGCTCCCGACCGGCTGGGCGAGACCGGGGCCGACGGGCTCCCCGACCGGCTGGGGGTCGAGGAAGCGGCCGGGCTCCCCGAGGAGTCCACGCCGGGGCTCCGCTCCCCCGAACCCGACGGCCGCGGTGCGGGTGAGGTCGGGTGCTCCGAGGAGGGGCCGGGGGCCGTGATCCTCGGCGGGGTGGCCGGCGGCACGGGGCCGGGCGCCGGATCGGGGGCCGACAACAGGTAGCCGATCCCGGCGACCGCCGCTGCCGCCGCCAGGCCCGCCAGCGGCAGGGCGAACCGCCGCAGCCCGGCCATCGGCAGCCGTCCCAGGTGCGCCCCCGGCGGCTCCGCGGGCCGCAACCGTCGGACGTCGATGCCCTCCGCGCGCGCGTCGAGGGCCTCCCGCAGCCGGCGCTCGACGGGGCGCTCGGCGAGGCGTTCGCCGTCACGCGTCATATCCGTCCCTCCAGAATCCGTTCCAGGGCGTCCAGGCCGCGGCTGGCGTTGGACTTCACCGCTCCCCGGCTGATCCCGAGGGTGGCCGCGATCTCCGCCTCGCTGAGATCGGCCCAGTACCGCAGCACCAGCACCTGGCGGCGGCGCGGGGTGAGCCGGCCGAGCGCGGCGAGTACCTCGCGGTGCGCCTCGTCGAGGACCACGTGGTCCTCGGCGGACGGTATGTCGGCCGCCTTCGGCGGGGTCCAGGCCCGGACGGTCCGCCTGCGGCGCAGCACCGAGCGCGAGGTGTTGACCACCGCGGTACGCAGGTAGCCCAGCGCGTTGTCGACCTCGGTGATCTGCTCCCCGTGCCGCCGGTACAGCGCGGTGAAGGCGTCCTGGACCACGTCCTCGGCGGTGGCCAGGTCGTCGACGAGCAGCACCGCGAGCCGGACCATCCGCAGCCGGTGCGCGTGGTAGAGGTCGGTGACGGTGGGCGGCCGCGCTGCGCCGAGGCCCGTGTGGTCGTAGGTGTACGGGGGCCCGTACGAGGATCCGTACGGGTCCGGGCGCGACCGCGGGGAGGTGGCCGGGGCCGAGCGCTCGCGGCGCAGCAACGACCAAAGGCCCCGCCACGCCCGGCCGAAGCCGGGCGTGAGGGGGCCGACGGGTGATGCCAGTTGGAGCACGGGATTCCTCAGCTGTTCGCGCGGCGCCGCACGGCGTACAGGGCTCCCGCGCCCGCCAGGACCAGACCGGTGGCCCCCGCGCCCATGGCGACGGTGGTCGCCGAGGAGCCAGTATGCGCGAGCTCCGGGGTGCCGGGGGCGGCGGCCGGCTCGGAGGGCGACGCGCTGGGTCGGACGCCCGACCCCGGGGTCGACGGGCCGGCATTGGGGGACGCGCTGGGGGCGGCGCTGGGGGACGCGCTCCGCGTGTCCGATCCCGCGCTCGGCGGGGTACTCACCGACGGGGAGGGCTTGACCGCGCTCGCGCTGGGTGAGGCACTCGCGGGCACGCTGACGGCCGGGGAGGGCGCGGCCGAGCCGCCGCTCGCGGCGAAGGCCGGGCCGGCGAGGGCGACGGCCACTCCGGCGGCGGCAGCGGTGACGGCCGTCGTCCGGCGGAGGGCCAGGGGGACGCGCAACAGGTTCTTCACGGTGGTTCTCCACGGTCGGGTCGAGGACGCGGGACTGCGCCCCTTCACCCCCGCACGACGCGCGACCCCCCGGGAGGTTGCCGCCGTTCCGGAAAAACTTTCCGACCGGTTTCCGCCGGCGCGGCCACGCTCGACAGCGCTGTGGCCAGGGCGGCGATGCCCTCCTCGATCTCTCCCGTCGAGCCCGCCGCGTAGCCGAGGATCAGCCCCGGCGGGCCGGGCCGGATCCGGTGCCAGGACAGCGGATGGGTCTTCACGCCCAGGGCCAGGGCCGCCGAGGCCAGGTCCGTGTCCTCGAAGCCGGCGCCGTCGAAGGTGACCATCAGGTGCAGCCCGGCCGCCGCGCCGTGCACCCGGGCACCGGGCAGCAGTTCGGCGACCGCCCCGAGCATGGCGTCGCGGCGGCGGCGATGACGGCGCCGGACGTGGCGCAGGTGCCGTTCCAGCTCGCCGGAGTCCATCAGCCGGGCGAGGACCAGCTGGGCGAGGACCGGATTGCCGAGGTCGGCGTAGCGCTTGGCGGCGGTCACGGCGTCGCGCAGGCGCGGCGGGACCAGCAGCCAGCCCAGGCGTAGGGCGGGGGCGAGGAGCTTGGACACGCTCCCGGCGTAGCAGACCCCCTCGGGCAGCAGGGCGCGCAGGGCGGGAACGGGTGCCCGGTCGTAGCGGTGCTCGGCGTCGTAGTCGTCCTCGATGACCAGTCCCCCGGCGGCCGCCCAGCCGAGCAGGTCCCGGCGGCGCTCGCCGTCGAGGACGACCCCGGTCGGGAACTGGTGCGCCGGGGTGAGCAGGACGGCCCCGGCGCCGCTCGCCCGCAGCGCGGCCACGTCCAGCCCGGCCTCGTCCACCGGTACGGGGACCGTCTCCAGCCGCCCGTACTCCAGCTGCTGCCGGGCGCCCAGCGAGCCCGGGTCCTCCACGGCGACCCGGTGCACGCCCTTCTCCCGCAGGACGTGCGTGAGCAGCGCCAGCGCCTGGGCGACGCCCGCGACGACGACCACCTCGTCGGGGTCGGCCCGGATCCCCCGGTTCCGGGCCAGCCAGCCGACGACCGCCTCGCGCAGTGCGGGTGCGCCCTGGGGGTTCCCGTAGCCGAAGTCGGCCGGGGTGAGCGAGGCGAGGACCCGGCGTTCGGCCTGCAGCCAGGCGGTACGGGGGAAGGCGGTGAGGTCGGGCACCCCGGGCGACAGGTCGATCCGGCACGGTACGGCGCGCAGCGCGTCCACGAGCCCGCCGCGCTCGGGTGCGCGGGAGGGGGCGGCCGCCGGTGGTGGCGCGGCGACGACCACGGTGCCGCCCCGGCCCCGGCCGCTGACCTGGCCGGTCTCGGCGAGGCGCTGGTAGGCCTCGGTGACGAGCCCCCGGGAGACGCGTAGTTCGGCGGCGAGGACCCGGCTGGCCGGAAGCCGGCTGCCGACCGGGAGGGTGCCGTCGGCGATGGCGGCGCGGAGCCGGCCCGCCAGCCATTCGGTGCGGCCGCCGGGCGGGGCCTGGCCGACGTCGAGCTGGAGGAAGTCCGAGCCGCTGGGGCTTTTGGACCCCTCGGTATCACTTTGATTGGACCTGCTCATGGGGCCATTGTGCGGCCAGGCTGGATCCCATGCAGACACAGCCCGCTTCCACCTCGCCCTTGACCTCGCCCTCGACCTCCGCCTCCACCTCCGCTCCCGCCTCTCCCGACTCTCCCGGCGGCTCCACCGCGCTTCGTGACCTGGTTCCGGGGATCACGGGGATGGCGCTGGTCGGCAGCAGCGTCACGGTCTCGCGGGCGCTCGTCGACGCCCCGCTGTTCGCCACCCAGGCCGTCCGGTACGCGGCCGCCGCGCTGCTGTTGTTCGCCCTGGCCCGGGCCGCCCGGGTGCCGGTGCACATGCCGCGCGGCCGGGAGTGGCTGTGGCTGGCGGGGATCGCGGCGACCGGGCTGGTGCTGTTCAACGTGGCCGTGGTCCGCGGGGTCGCACACGCCGAACCGGCCGTCATCGCCGTCGCGGTGGCCTCCGTACCGATCCTGCTGGGACTGCTCGGCCCCTTCCTGGAGGGGCGCCGGCCCAGCCGCCGGGTGCTGCTCGCGGCTCCGGTGGTGGTGGCGGGGGCGGTACTGGTCGAGGGGACGGGCCGGACGGATGCCGCGGGGGTGGCCTGGGCGGCCCTCGCGCTGGGCTGCGAGGCCGCCTTCACCCTGCTCGCGGTGCCGGTGTTGCGCCGGCACGGGCCGTGGGGGGTGTCCGTGCACGCGGTGTGGCTGGGTGCGCTGATGCTGGCGGGGCTCACGGCCGTCTTCGAGAGCCCGGCCGAGCTGACGTCGCTCGGCCGGGCCCAGTGGGCGGCGGCCGGCTATCTCGCCGTCATGGTGACGGCGGTGGCCTTCCTGCTCTGGTACCGCACGGTGGCCGCCGTGGGTGCCGGCCGCGCCGGCCTGCTGACGGGGGTCGCGCCCCTGGCCGCGGCCGGTGCGGGGGTCCTCGCGGGCAGCGGGGTCCCGGGCCCGGCGGTGTGGCTGGGCCTGCTGGTGGTGATCGCGGGACTGGCCGCGGGCCTGCGCCCCGACCGAGCCCCGCGGTCCGCTCCTACACTGCCGGCGTGAAGTCCGCGGTCAGCCGCTCCAGCTCGCGTACCGCGGCGTCGACGTCGTAGGCAGGATGCGTGCGTTCCACTCGACGTCCGCCCCCGTCATGAACCCGCGCTCCGGCGGGCGTAGCAGAAGAGGTGCTCCTCGGGGCCCGCCCGGTCGTCGGCGGGCCGGAAGTGCGCGGTGTGGTGGTGGAGTACCTCCAGGCCCAGGTCGGCGAGCCGGGCCAGGTGGTCGGCCGTGGAGAGGCTGCTGACGGTGACCTCGTGGCCCATCCACTCGATGTCCAGGCCCCGGATGTCCCCCGGCACCGTGGCCAGCACGAAGTATCCGCCCGGCGCGACCCAGGACGCCATGCGGTCCAGTGCCTCCGCGACCTCCGGCTGGTCCATCACCAGCAGCGGGAAGAAGGAGCACACCGCGTCGAAGTCGGCCCGCACGGGTGTGTAGGTCCGTACGTCGGCCTGTTCGAAGCGGGCCTGCGGGACTCTCGCGCGGGCCAGTTCGACCATGGCCGCCGAGACGTCGATGCCGGTGACCTCGCAGCCGGCCCGGACGAGAGCCTCCGCGGTGGGCCGTCCGGTGCCGCTGCCCACGTCCAACACCCTTGCCCCGGCAGGCAAACGGCCGGTGAGCCAGTCAAGAGCCGCCAGTTGGCCGGGAACCCGCCCGAAGACCTCCTCGTAGCGCTCCCCCAGATCGTCGAACACCTCTGCCACCGACTTGCGTTGACTCATCGGGCCGCCCCTTCGTCTCCGGAGCGACCACCGTACCGGCGCGGTGCGTCGGCGGTCCGCTCCCCCGTTAGGATCTGATGCCAGTGATCATCAAGGGGGAGCCCATGACCAACACCGACGACGCCGTACTGAGACCGCTCGGTCCGGGCGATCCGCAGGAGATCGCCGGTTACCGGCTGCTCGCGAAGATCGGCGAAGGCGGTATGGGTTCCGTCTATCTCTCGCGGACCCGCGGGAACCAGCCGGTCGCCCTCAAGGTCATCCGCCGTGATTTCGCCCAGGAGCAGGACTTCCGGGTCCGCTTCGAGCGCGAGGTGCAGGCCGCCCGCCGGGTGCAGGGCTACCACATCGTGCCGGTGCTCGACCATGACACCAGTGGCGAACAGCCGTGGCTGGCCACCGCGTTCGTGCCGGGCCTGGCGCTCGACGACGCCCTCGACACGCACGGCCCGCTGCCGCTGTCCGCGGTGTTCCAGCTGATCGGCTGCACGGCGCAGGCCCTGCACTCCATCCACGCCGCCTCGGTGGTGCACCGCGACCTCAAGCCGAGCAACATCCTGCTCGGGTCCAACGGCCCGTGGGTGATCGACTTCGGGATCGCGCGCGCCACCGACACCACCCAGCTGACGCGCAGCGGCGGGTTCATCGGGACGCCGCAGTACATGTCCCCCGAGCACGCGCTCGGCCGGACGGTGACCGCGGCGACCGATGTCTTCGCGCTGGGTCTGATCGCCGCGGTCGTGGCCACCGGTCGCCACCCGTACGGCGACGGCGCGGGGCTGTCCATCGCCGCCGCGATAGCCAACACCCCGCAGCAGGCACCGGACCTGAGCGGCTACCCGGAGCCGCTGCGCCAGCTGTTGGAGCGCTGCCTGCACTCCGATGCCGAGCAGCGGCCCACCCCGGCGGAGCTCGCCGAATGGTGCGGCCGGGCGGCGGGCCGGGAACTGCGGGACTTCGACGGCTGGCTGCCCGCGCCGCTGACCGCGGAGATCGCCCGCCGCGAGCGGTCGGCGCAGACCCAGGCCCAGGCTCCTTCCCCTGCGCCTGCGCACACCCCGGCGTACACGCCGACCGTGGCCCCCGAGCCCACGCGGCCCGCCTACGCGCCCACGCAGGCGTCCGGGCCGGTCCCCCAGGCGTACGCGCCGACCCAGGGCCCGGTGGGAGGCCCGCACCACCCGGGGTACGGCGCGCCCACCGCCCCCGCCTACGCCGTACCCGCCGCACCCGCACCCGCCCCCGCCCCCGCACGCCGCAGCCGCGTTCCCCTCGTCGTCGGCGCGGGAGTCCTGGTGGTCGCCCTCGCCGCGGGCGGCGCCTGGTACTTCACGAGCAAGGACGACAAGGGCGGCGAACGGCAGACCGCAGGCGACAGCAGGGACAAGACGGCGGAGGCGCCGAAGGACGCGGCCCCGAAGGACGCGGCGGCGGCGCAGGGCGGCGGCTCGACCCCCGCACCCCAGGCGTCCGGCCGCACCTACACCGCGGTGTTCAAGGACAAGCCCGTGAAGTTCCTCGCGCCCAGGGAGTTCGGCAAGGTCAACGCAGTCGACCTCGACTTCCCCAAGGTGGCTCCGTTCGGCGACATCGGCTACAACGACCGGGAGCTGGCCATGGGCTACGACAGCGTCGAGAGCGTGACCCCGTTCGGCAAGAGCAAGGGCCCCACCCCCGAACAGTGCGAGACCGGGGCCGCCACCGATCCGATTCCCGACAAGCTGCCGCAGTCGGACCTCGGCGGGGCGGACAGTGCCATCGTCCAGGGCGACCTGCTGTGCTCCGTCACCAGCAAGGGCAATCTCGCCATGGTCAAGATCGTCGGGGTCGAGCCCTCGACGGACAGGCTCTACAAGGTCCCGACGTACCTCACCGAAGTGACGCTCTGGAAGCGGTAGGCCCGGCCGCGGGCAGGGCATGAGCCGGACGAGCCGGACCGGGCACCTGCCGGCGGCGTTCCCCTCACACGGAACGTTCCATGCAGACCAGCCGGTCCCGCTCGTCCCACGACCCGGTGACGGTGAATCCGAGCCGTTCGTACAGGGCGATCGCACCCGCCCGCCACTGCCACACGGAGAGCCGCACCGCACTGAGGCCGCTCTCCTCGGCATGCGTCAGCGCGGCGCCGACGAGACGGCGGGCGACGCCCAGCCCACGGAACTCCGGGGCCGTCCAGAGCCTCTTCACCTCGGACCGCCCGTCCACGGTGGCGGCCACCACCAGGCAGCCCACCACGGCGTCCCCGATCGACGCCAGTAGCACGGCGTCGCCGGCGAAGGCCACCTGCGGATCCGTGATCTCCGCGCGGTAGCGGTCGGGCAGTCCGTCCACGCCGGCGACGGCCTCGCCCTTCTCCTCCTGCGTGCGCAGGTGGTACGCGGCCAGCAACCCGGCCGGCCCGTCCCGGGCGGAAAGCGCACGCCCCGGCCGGCGGACGACGACAACCTCGCGTGGTTCGCTCACGCAGGGAGCATCGCATCCCGGTGCGCGCCCTCGACAGCCGGGGGGAGCGGTCAGGTCGAGGCGGGGACGAGGACGACGGCCGTTCCGTACGCGCACACCTCGGTCCCGACGTCCTGCGCGTCGGTGACGTCGAAGCGCATCATCAGCACGGCGTTCCCGCCGCGCGCCTTCGCCTGCTCGATGAGCCGGTCCATGGCCTGGTTCCGGGTCTCCACCAGGGTCTTGGTGAGGCCCTTCAGCTCGCCGCCGATCATCGACTTCAGGCCCGCACCGATCTGGCTGCCCAGGTGGCGGGAGCGGACGGTGAGGCCGAAGACCTCGCCGATGACGCGCTCGACCCGGTAGCCGGGGACGTCGTTGGTCGTCACGACGAGGACGCCGCTCTCGTGTGCGCCGGCGCCGCCGCCGTAGTCATCGATTCCCATGGCACCCACCCTCGCGCGGGCCGCCACCGCCCGCACCCCGGAGCGGATGCGGACCGCCGCCGGACGGGTGCGTAGGTACATCTCAACCTCCTTGAGTACCACCCAGGTTGTATGACGCCGCATCCCTGAGTGGTAGGCCGGTCTCATCCCCTGGATGGGCGCGGCGCGGGTGGCCGGGCCGTAGATTCTCCTCAGCCGGCTCACCGGCCGGCACCGGCCCAGTCCCCCGGGGCCCCGCTGCGCGGCCGTGCCCGTTCGGGGGCGGGCACGGCCCCGCACCTCCGTGGGGCAAATTGGTCATATCGGGTTAAAGGACGGTGAGCCACCGGGGCTACGCGCCCCACCCTCGCCATAGTCGTCCCTGGCAACCGCCTGGTTGTCGCCCCGTGCCGCGCGTCGCGGCCGGGTGGATGTCTTCGTAGAGGAGCCGGCTCATGCTGAAGCCCACCAGAACCACCCTCGCTCTCGCCACCGGCAGCCTGGTTCTCGGTCTGGTCGGAGCGGGCGCCGCCGTCGCCGACGACGGTCCGGAGAACCTCCCGCCGCAGGAGATCATCGTCGGCGGCGGGTCCACGGAGCCCGGTGTCTACCCCGAGCGACACGTCACCGGCAAGGTCGTGTCGAAGGGCCCGCTGACGGTCCGCAGCAAGCCGAGCACCCGCTCGCAGTCCCTCGGCCACGTGTACCCGAACAGCAAGGTCGAGATCGACTGCAAGAAGTACGGTGACAACGTCGACGGCAACCGCATCTGGTACCGCCTGGCCGACCGGAACAGCAGCTTGGAGCAGGACGCCGCGGCGCCCAAGCACGCGTACGACAAGGAGCGCTGGGTCTCCGCGCGCTACGTCAAGAACCTCTCCGAGGTGAAGTACTGCCGCTGACCCGGTCCCGCCGGTAGGCGGGCACGCGGGTGGCCGGAGCAGCAGGTCGGCAGTCAGTCCACCAGGCGTACGGCACGCGGCCCCACGCACTCCACGCCGTACGCCCGGACCCGTTCCCGCAGTTCGCGGTCGGCCGTGACCACGACGCAGCCGCGCTCCGCGTACGTGGCGGCCAGCTCCACGATCCGGTCGTCACCGCTCCCGGGCGCCGAGTCCACCCGTACGCCGGGCACGGACTCGACGCCCCGGGCGGCGCCTTCGACGACGAGGACGACCTCCTCGTCCCCGCCCCGGCCGGCCAGCAGGTCGCGCAGCCGGACGGCCGCGCCCCGCCGGTCCCGCCACCAGCCGTCGGGCACCGAGCCGACGACGTTCGCGCCGTCCACGATCAGCACGTGCCGCTCGCCATCGGTGGCGTCCACCGCGTTCACGCCGGCCCCATCCTCAGAAGTCGCCGTAGTTGACCTGCCAGGTGGGCAGGCCCATCCGGCGCCAGATCGCGACCACCCGGTCGCGGTCGTCGAGCGAGACCCGTACCGCGTACCGGTGGCGGACATGCGTGTCGAACAGCTCCGCCTTCACCACGTCGTCACGGCGCGTGTCTCCCGCCGCGCGCATCCACAGCTCGTCGTACGGCACCTCGTGGCGCCGCAGCCAGGACTCCGTCTGCGGGCGGTGCTCCTCGCCGCGCCCCGACAGCAGCACGATGACGTCGCCGTCGGCACGCCGGAAGGCGTCGAGGGCGTGCCGTACCGGCTCGTTGAGCAGGTCGAGCTCGCAGCGCGAGAAGTCGTACGGGCCCCGGTCGCCGGTCAGTGCGAGCGTGCCGTCGATGTCGCACATCACCGCCGCCGGCAGGGCCGGGTCGGGGACGTACTCGGTCACGGGCGGCGCGGCCATCCCGCCCGACCCGCCGTTCATCCACTCCGACGTCAGCCGCCAGCCTCCCCGCCGCGCCTTCTCGTGCTTCTCGGCCAGGATGCGGATGATCTCCTCGCCGACCTGGCGCTCGCGCGCGGCGTCCCGGCGCAGGCACTCCTCCAGCGGGACGTCGGTGAAGTCGTGCACGACGAAGGTCGCGAGACCGCCGACCGCCGCCTTGAGCCGCTTGGGGATGTTCTTGGTCAGGTGGGTGTTGTCGACGACCACGTCGAATCCGCCGTCGACCGCGGCACGGACCGCCGCGTCCTGGACGGCCAGCGCGGTCTGCTCGTGCCGGAAGCTGCGGCCCCGCGCGGGGTCCGGGAGGTCGAGCATGAGGCGCAGGTCGTCGAGGTTGACGCGGCGCATGCGGCCACCGGCCTCGGCCTGCAGGGCGCGCGCGGCCGTCGTCTTGCCGGAGGCCGGCAGGCCCGTCATGACGTGCACGACGGGCAGCCGGGGCTCCTCGACGGCGACCAGGGTCGCGGTCTCGCCCGCGGTCGCCTCGGCGGTCGGGTTCGCGGTCGGGTTCGCGGTGGGGTTCGCGTCCGTGTTCGTGGGTGTCTCTTCGGACACGGGTCCGTTCTCCTCGTCGTTCGTGAAGGGGTCGGACGTCTCCGGCCGCACGTTGCGCCAGACGGCCAGTTCCGTGGACCGGCCGTCCAGGCGCAGGAACATCGCGGCCCGGACCTCACGCTCGGGCAGGTCCTTCACGGCACGCGCGAAGGCTCCCCGGTCGGCCGCCAGGTGCGCGAGCCCCGCGTACGCCTCGTCGATGGCACGCTCGCGCAGCGCCGCCTCGGACTCGAGCCGCTCGATCACCTCGCGCACCCACGCGTCGAACTCGTCGGGCACCTGGTCGAGCAGCGCGTCGAGCGGCTTGCCGCCCGAGGCCTCGATCTCGGCGGCCGTGGTGCCGAGGCCCTGGGCGAGCTGCTTGAGAGGCAGGCCGGCGAACCGCTGGATGCCGTGGGCGCGCCAGATGTCCCGCTCGGTGGCCTTGGTGAGCAGCCGGTGGAGCCGTACGTACTCGGTCAGCTTGGCCTTCGCGCGCACACCGGAGGCGAACCGCAGCACGAACCCCTCCGCCTGGGTGCCGGTCGCCGAGGCGCCGCCGGGCAGGGTGTTGGACTCGGCCAGCGCGATCAGCTCGTCGAGGGGCATGGCGGGCCACACCGTGACGACGGAACCGATCCCCTCCCAGTGCGGGGCGGCCTCGGCGAGCGGGACCTCCGTGCCGTCCGGCCCGAAGGCCGCGAGCAGGACGAGGTCCCGGCGGTCGCCGTAGTCGACGACGATGCGGTTCTGCGGGTACAGGATCTCGGCGAGGTAGGTGGTGCCGGGACGCAGGGCACCGGTGTCCCGGCCGTCGAGCGTGCGCTGCGCCCAGGTCGCCTGGACGCTGATGAAGGAGCCCTTGGAGGCGACCCGCCAGCGGCCCGCGTAGTGGAAGACGACGGCGAGGCTGCCGTCGACCTTGTCGTAGACCTCGAACGGCTCGTCCGGGAGGGCGGGGGCGTACGGCTGACCCGACTCGTGTTCGCCGACGTTGAAGAACTTCGGCAGCGGCAGGGCGACGACGGCGCCGGTGGTGTCGTCGGCGACGAGTCCGCGGCAGCGCGTGGTGACGTCGTTCCAGACGCGTTCGTACTGGGCCGTCCGTGTGTAGGTGTAGATGGACAGCGGCAGTTCGGGGTGCGACTTGCGGGTCACGTACCCGGCGTCGATCGACTCGGCCAGCGCCTGCGCGGGCATCAGGTCATGCAGAGTCAGGGTCTCCTGGCTCATGGGGTCCTCCCGGTTTGAGATGGCTCATTCTCACGTGCGGGAGGGTGTGCCCGGTAGTCAATTATGCCTGGTCGGCGCTCCGCCCAGGCGGTTGATGTCGGCGGGCCGCAGGATGTGGCCGGGGACCTCGGTGCCGGCGCCGGCGACCGCGATCATGGCGCGGCCGAAGGCCTCGGAGGTGATGACGAGGTTCGGGGCGACCCGCCGTACGAGGGGGACCAGCGGTCCGAGGACGGCGTAGAACATCCGGGAGATGCGGGCCTTGGAGGGCACGCCGCGCACCGGCTGGACGATCCCGGGGCGGAACATGTAGGCGCGGAAGGGGAGTTCCAGCAGGTCGTTCTCGGTCTTGCCCTTGACCCGGGCCCACATGGAACGGCCCCGCTCGGTGCTGTCCGTGCCCTCGCCGGAGACGTAGACGAAGGTCATGCCGGGATTGGCGGCTGCCAGGGGCCGGGCCACGGCGAGCGTCAGGTCGTGGGTGACGTGCCGGTACGCCTCCTCCTTCATGCCGACGGAGGAGACCCCGAGGCAGAAGAAGCAGGCGTCGTACGCGGCCGGGTCGATCCCGGCGGCCGCCAGGTCGGACGGATCGCTCTGCACGGACTCGCGCAGCTTGGGGTGGCTGACGCCGAGCGGCGTGCGTCCGACGGCGAGGACGCTCTCGACCGCATCGTCGCGCAGGCATTCGCGCAGGACGCCCCGGCCGAGCATGCCGGTCGCGCCGAAGAGGATCACGTTCACGGACATCCCCTAATGAGAGACGCAGAGCTCGTTGCCCTCGGGGTCGGCGAGGGTCGTCCATACGCTGGGGCCCTGGTTGCCCTCGTGGAGGTGCGTGGCGCCCTTGGCGATGAGGCGTTCGACCACCGCCTTCGGGTCGTCGGAGCCGGTCCGGACGTCGAAGTGGGCCCGGTTCTTGACCGTCTTGGGTTCGGGGACGAACTGGAACAGGACACGGGGCGCGCGCTCCAGCCCCTCCGGGTGGCGGATCGCGGCGCCCGCCTTCCAGACGAGGGTGCCCCGGTGGGTCTTGGTGTCGTCCTCGGTCGCGTGGCCCGCCTCGATCAGGCCGCGGATGAACTGCTCGTCGCTCGACTCCACTTCCCAGCCGAGGGCCTCGGCCCACCAGTCGGCGAGCGTGTGCGGGTCGGTCGAGTCGATGGTCACCTGGAATGTGTACGCCATGCCCGGACCCTACTGAGGAGGCGGCGCCGTCGCCACACGGCCGGAAGGGGAGTGGGTGCGCGGCATGGGCCTCATCGGTGCGCAGCCCTGCCGCCGGCGGTGAGGTGCGCGGCGATCAGCGCGGCGAAGGTCAGCAGCCAGGCACCCACGGCGATCCAGAGCAGTACCTCGCCCAGCGGGCGCAGCCAGGCGACGCCGGCGGGGTCCGCCACGGAGAGGCAGGCGGTGGCCGTCATGCCGAGCGGGAAGACGGTGGCCCAGCGCCGGATGTCGTAGCGCGGCCGCGGGTGACCCAGTTCCGCGGTGAGGAGGACGACGTACCAGACGAGGGACAGGGCGAGCAGCGCCAGGGTGACGGTACGCAGGGTGGTGTGCGCCGAACCGGTCCATACGGGTGACGCCGTGAGCTTGGATCCGGCCAGGGCGGAGATGGAGAGCGCGCCGCCCGCCACCCAGTGGTCACCCGCCCCGCCCACCACCTCGCGCAGGTCGAAGCGGAAGAGGGCGGCCAGGTAGAGCAGCAGGCCGAGGCAGAAGCCGGCCATCGCCGCCCGTGCGAGCGGGTCCTGGTGTTCGGCGTCGGCGAGGGACGCGGCGA
Organism: Streptomyces sp. BF23-19; assembly: GCF_041106355.1. Taxonomy (NCBI): domain Bacteria; kingdom Bacillati; phylum Actinomycetota; class Actinomycetes; order Kitasatosporales; family Streptomycetaceae; genus Streptomyces; species Streptomyces sp. BF23-19. The sequence goes on from NZ_JBGBPT010000057.1 coordinate 39,743, forward strand.
GGAGGGAGAGTCCCTGGGTCGCCACGCAGCCGAGGAAGGCGGCTCCCGGCATGCGCCGCCGCCAGTGCCGTAGGACGTTGAACAGCAGCCCGGGCCAGAGCAGCGCCGCCAGTACGAGCAGCACGGTGGCGGCCGTCTGCCACCCCTGCTGCGAGAGCCGGGCCCCGATGACGGTGGTGGCGGCGACGGCCGTCAGCGCGGCCGGTGTGTCGGCCTCGGCGCGGAACCGCCCGCGGTCCCCCAGCAGCCGGGTGGTGAAATCGGCGGCGAGTACGAGCCACAGCACCGCGGCGACGACCAGCGCGGCCAGTGACGCCGCGGCGTGCCCGGTCAGGTGCAGGCCGACGGAAATGATGCCGGTGGCCATGACGGCGGCTCCCGCCGCGGGCGGGAGCCCGGTCCACCAGTCACGGCCGGGGAGGATGCTCACGCGTCCAGCGGACCCCACGGGTCGGCCGATCGCCGGCGGACGGGGCCGACCCGCCGCGGGAACCACACGGCCGGACGCCGACACCCCGCGCACACGCGATCGCACGCGCGATGCGAGTGAACCCGCGCGCGGGCGGCTGCCGCCGAAAGGGGAGGTCCGCGCGCGGCACCGGTGCCGCCTACCGGTCGCGGGGTGGCGTCGCCCCCGGTGGGTGGCCGGAACTCGCGCTTGCCAGCCCGGTTAGGCCTACCTAACCTATGGCTCGCCCACGCTCGAGAACGTCGGCACTACTTCGGGACCCGTCCCCGACCGAAGGAGCCTCCCCCCATGAACTCACGTCTCGACCCTGCCCGGCCCTACGCCGTCGGCCTCTTCCGGATCGTCACCGGACTGCTCTTCGCCTCGCACGGCGCCGCCTCCCTCTTCGGGGTCCTCGGCGGTGCGCGCGGTGGCGGAACCATCGCCGCCGGCACCTGGCCCGGCTGGTACGCGGCCGCCATCCAGCTCGTCGCAGGCGCCCTGATCCTGCTGGGCCTCGGCACCAGAGCGGCGGCCTTCGTCGCCTCCGGCTCGATGGCGTACGCGTACTTCACCGTGCACCAGCCCGGCGCGTTGTGGCCGCTGCAGAACGGCGGCGAGGCCTCGGCGATGTTCTGCTGGGCCTTCCTCCTGCTGGTGTTCACCGGCCCCGGCGCCCTGGCCTTGGACGGGCTCTTCTCCTCGCGGTCGGCGACCTCCGCCGGGCGGCGGGACGAGAACCGCCCGGAGCCCGTAACCGCCTGAGGAATCGATTCAGCGGGGCGGTGAGACCAGCCCCATCTCGTACGCCATGATGACGAGTTGGACCCGGTCCCGGGCCCCGAGCTTGGTGAACAGCCGCGAGACGTGCGATTTGGCCGTGGCCGCCGAGATGAACAGCTCCTCGGCTATCTCGCCGTTCGAACGACCCCGCCCCACCAGGGTCAGGACCTCCCGCTCGCGCTCGGTGATCCCCACGACGGGCCGCGGCGCCCGCGCCTCGGGCGCCGTGGGCCCGGGCGCCCGGACGAAGTCCGCGATCAGCCTGCGGGTGACGCCCGGCGCGATCAGGGCGTCCCCCGCGGCGATCACCCGGATCGCCGCGAGGATGTCCTCCACGGCCATGTCCTTCACGGCGAATCCGCTCGCGCCGGCGCGCAGCGCCCCATAGACGTGGTCGTCCTCGTCGAAGGTGGTCAGCACGAGCACCTTGACGTCCTGCGCCGCCGCGGTGATCAGCCCGGTGGCCTCGATACCGTCCATACCCGGCATCCGGATGTCCATCACCACCACGTCGGGGCACAGTTCGGCGGCGAGACGGACCCCGTCGGTGCCCGTGCCGGCCTCGCCGACGACCTCCAGGTCGGCCGTGTCGGCCATCAGCACCCGCAGGCCGGACCTGACCAGCGGCTGGTCGTCCACGAGCAGGACGCGGATCGCCCGCGGGGGCGCGACGCTCATCGGAGCCCGTCCACGACCGTCGCGGTGCGGGGCAGCGGCAGCGCCGCCTCGACCCGGAAGCCGCCCCCGGCCCGGGGGCCGGCGCTGAAGCGGCCGTGCAGCAGGCTGACCCGCTCGCGCATGCCGGTGATGCCGAATCCCGTACTTCCGATGCCGTCGGGCGCACCGCGCCCGTCGTCGACGACCTCCACGGTCAGCTCCTGTTCCCCGTATCCGATGGTGACCCGGCAGTGCCCGGTGCCCGCGTGGCGGACCACGTTGGTCAGCGCCTCCTGGACGATGCGGTACGCAGACAGGTCCATCTCGGGTGGCAGTTGACCGCGTTCCCCCACCCACCGTACGTCGGCCCGCACTCCGGCGTCCGCGGTGGTGGCCACCAGTGCGTCGAGGTCCGCGAGTCCCGGAGCGGGCCCGAGCGGCGCGTGCCCCTGGGGGCCGTCCGGCTCGGCCCGGCGCAGCGCGACCAGCGTACGGCGCAGGCCGGACAGGGTCTCGCGGCTGGTGGTCTCGATGGCCAGCAGGGCGGCGCGGGCCTCGGCCGGCTGGGTGTCGATGACCCGGCCGCCGACACCGGCCTGGATGGCGATCACCCCGATGCTGTGGGCGACCATGTCGTGCAACTCGCGGGCGATGCGCAGCCGTTCGGCGGTCACGGCCTCGGCCACCTGCCGTGTGCGCAGTTCGACGGTGTGCTCCCGGCGCTCTCGGTACCGCAGGCCCGCCATGCAGACGGCGCCCAGGGACAGGAAGGCGATCAGGCCGGTGCTCATCATGTCGTAGGGTCCGTGCGACAGCAGCCCGACGGCCGGGAGCTCCACGACGACCACCGCGACGAGGGCGACGACCGCGTCCCGGCGGGGGCGCGTGGCGACGATGAGGCCCAGGACCAGGTCCGAGGCGAGGAAGACGAGGAACCGGCCCGGGCTGCTGTCCCGGGCGGCGCCCGCGACGAGCGTGCCACCGAGGAGGGTCAGCGTCAGTGCCGCCAGGGGCCGCTGCCGCAGCAGCGGGACGAGCGGGGTCACGGCCAGCAGCAGCACGATCCCCAGGAGCGGCCCGGCGGCGTACGGGACACCGCCGATGAGCAGCAGCAGGACGAGGGTGTAGAGGCCCGCGCCGCCCCAGGCCCGGAGGGCCGCTCCGGTCCCTGACTTCGAACTCCGCGCGGTCTTCGCGCTCTTCGCGCTCTTCGGTGGGTTGTCCATGGCCTGACCGTAGCCGGCCGTCGGCGGCCCGGGCATCGGCCCCCGGGCTTACACCCCCGGGCCGATGCCGCCCGGAGCGCCGCGGCCCGGGTCGTCGTGGGCACCGAGCACGGCATCGCGATCCTCGAACTCGACACCCGCAGGCCCACGTTGGAGGAGGTACTGGGTGAGTTGTGCGCCGGTTCGCGGGCCGTGTCGGCCCGGTCCGGGCCGGACGGCGGGCGATAGCCTGGGCGCATGGAGGAACTGGGCGGGGTGGAGATCATCGGCTTCGCGGACGCCGAGGCGTTCGAGAGCTGGCTGGCCGAGCACCACACGCGCCACGAGGGCGTGTGGATCAAGCTGGCGAAGAAGAAGTCGGGGATCGCGTCGGTCACCGACGACGAGCTGGTCGACATCGGCCTGTGCTACGGCTGGATCTCCGGGCAGCGGCGCGCCCTCGACGAGCGGTACTACCTGCAGAAGTACGTGCCGCGCAGGGCCAAGAGCCTGTGGTCACAGGTGAACGTGGACAAGGTCGCGGAGCTGAGCTCCGCGGGGCGGATGCGGGAGCCCGGGCTCGCCGAGGTCCGCAGGGCGCAGGCGGACGGGCGGTGGACGCACGCCTACGAGTCGCAGCGCACGGCGGCGGTGCCACCGGATCTCGCGGCGGCCTTCGCGGCGAACCCGGCGGCGGGAGCGGCGTTCGAGGCCCTCGATCGCACCGGGCGCTACCAGGTCATCCTGCCGTTGCTGCAGGCGCTCACCCCGGAGGCCAGACGGGCCCGGCTCGACCGGGCGGTGCGATCGCTGGGCGCGGACGGGGCCGCCGGGTGAGTCGGCCGGGCCCCGTAGCGCTGACGCGGCGGTGGCCCGGCGGGCCGGGAGAAGGCGTCAGGCCCGGCCTCCCCACGGGAGACCGGGCCTGGCGGACAGCGGAGCCGCGGGTCAGGAGTGCTGGTCGCGGGCCTTCGCGGCCCGCTCCGCCTCCTCGGCGTGCTTCTCCTTGATGCGGACCGTTTCCTTGCGGACCTCGGCCTGGGTGGCACGCTCACGCTGGAGCCACTCGGGGCCTTCCTGCTTCAGCGCTTCGATCTGCTCCGTGGTGAGGGGCTCGGTGACCCCGCCGCGGGCGAGACCGGCGATGGACACGCCGAGCTTGGCCGCCACCACCGGTCGGGGGTGCGGACCGTTGGCGCGCAGCTCCTGCAGCCACTGGGGCGGGTCGGCCTGGAGCGCACTCAATTCGCTGCGCGAGACGACACCCTCCTGGAACTCTGCGGGGGTGGCCTCGAGGTACACGCCCAGCTTCTTCGCCGCGGTCGCGGGCTTCATCGTCTGGGTGTTCTGGTGCGACGTCATGGTGTCAAGAGTATCGAGCGTGTGCGCTACCTCCGACCACGACCGGTAACCTTGCGGGGTGACAGGCTCGGAAGTACCCCATTCGTTCCGGCTCGCTTATGTCCCGGGGGTCACACCCAGCAAGTGGGTGCGTATCTGGAACGAGCGGCTGCCCGACGTCCCGCTGACCCTGGTCGCGGTGTCCCCGATCGAGGCGTTCGGCGTGCTGCGGGCGGGCGGCGCCGATGCCGGATTCGTGCGGCTGCCGGTCGACCGTGACGATCTCAGCGCGATCCCCCTCTACACCGAGACCACGGTGGTCGTGGTCCCCAAGGATCACCTCGTGACCGCGGCGGAAGAGGTGTCCACCGAGGATCTCGCCGACGAGATCGTGTTCCACCCGCTCGACGACACCCTGGCCTGGGAGCAGCTGCCGGGCAAGCCGGCGATCGAGCGCCCCGCGACGACGGCCGACGCGATCGAGCTGGTGGCCGCCGGTGTGGGCGTGCTCGTGGTCCCGCAGTCGCTCGCCCGGCTGCACCACCGCAAGGACCTGACCTACCGGCCCGTCTCGGACGCGCCCGCCTCGCGGGTCGCGCTGTCGTGGCCGCAGGAGGAGACCACCGATCTGGTGGAGGAGTTCATCGGGATCGTCCGCGGCCGGACCGTGAACAGCACGCGGGGGCGCGCGCCGACCCCGCCGCAGCCCAAGGCGAAGCGCAAGCGCCCGGAAACGGGCACGGGTGGCGGCGGGCAGCGGAAGTCGGGGGGCGCGAAGTCGTCGTCCGGGAAGCCAGCCGGCAAGAACCCCCGCGGTGCCGCCGGCGGCGCGAAGGGCGGCAAGGGCGGCAAGCCCCGCCGTCGCCCGTAGGACCGGGAGGACGGGGCTTGCGGTCCCGGCGGGACCGCAGGGACCGGCGGGAGCGCCTGCGACGGCCTGGCTTCGGGGATCCGGCCCGCCTCGCGGTGTATGCAGGAGGGATGGATCTCCGGCCACCGTCGCACCCACGTCACCACCGGTCCCCCACGGTGGGCCACGCGCAGTTGGCGGTCCCGTTCGCGCTGATCGCCGTGGTGACGACGGTCGACGTGCTCGCTCCGCCCGAGGTGCACCTCGGGCCGGTCCTGGCCGCCGCGCCGGCCGTGACCGCGTCGTTCGCGGGGCCCCGGATGACGGGCTTCGTCGGGCTGGTCGCCGTACTGGCCCAGGTGGTGGTCGCCACGACCCGCACCAGCCTGACCGATCTGAACCACACCTTCCAGATCATCGCGCTCGTGATGATCTCGGTGTTCGCGACCTTCTTCGCCCACCTGCGCGAGGTGCACGAGAAGGAGGTCACCCAGCTGCGCTCGGTGGCGGAGACCGCCCAGGAGGTGGTCCTGCGGCCGCTGCCCGACCGGATCGGGCCGCTGGGTGTCGCCTCCGTGTACCTGGCCGCGGCGGCCGAGGCCCAGATCGGCGGCGATCTGTACGCCGCCGCCCGGACGGCCACCGGCACGCGGCTGATCATCGGCGATGTGCGGGGCAAGGGGCTGGCGGCGGTCGGGGACGCCGCGCTCGTCCTGGGCGCCTTCCGGGCCTCCGCCCACCAGGAGGCCGGGCTGCCGGGCCTGGTGGACTACCTGGAGGCCGCGGTCTCCGCGGACCTGGACGGCGCCGGGGACGAGGGCGAGAGTTTCGTGACCGCGGCCGTTCTGGAGATTCCCGACGCCGAGCCGGTGGTGCACGTCGTCAGCTGCGGCCATCCGCCACCGCTGCTCGTGCTGCGCGCCGGCGGCGCCGAGCAGCTGGAGGTGGACCGGCCCGCGCCGCCGCTGGGGCTCGCCGGGCTCGTGGCGTCGCCGGTCACCGCGCAGACCTTCGCCTTCACCGAGGGGGACGTGCTGCTCCTCTACACGGACGGCGTCCTGGAGGCACGCGACAGGGTAGGCGCCTTCTACCCGCTGGCGCGGCGCGTGAGCGCATGGCCGGGGCTGCGCCCGCAAGCGCTGCTGGACCGCGTGTGCGAGGATCTGCTGGCGCACGCGGCCGGCAACACCCTGGACGACGACGCGGCGATGGTCGCGATCGAACGGAGCACCCCCTGAGGGGTGTCCTGCCGAGGACCGGGTTTGCCAGAATCGGATCATGCTGACCCTCGGAACGATCGTGATGGGAGCCGCGGACGTGCGGCGGGCCGCGGATTTCTGGAGCCGGGCGCTGGGGTACGTACCCCGCGACAGCCAGGTCGACGACGACTGGACCGTCCTGGTCCCGGCCGACGGCAGCGGCCCGGGCCTGGCGCTCGGCCGTAGCGTCACGCCCGTACAGGAACGGCCGCGCGTCCACGTCGATCTGTACGCGGCGGACGCGGCGGAGCAGACGACCGAGGTCGCACGGCTGGTCTCCCTGGGGGCGCGGCACGTCGACTGGGATTCCTACCCCGAGGACCCGGACTTCGTGGTGCTGGCCGACCCCGAGGGCAACCGCTTCTGCGTCATCGACGCCTCGCACGGCTGACGCCGCCGGTGCGACGAGAAATCCGTCGGTCGCACGGTTCGGCCGGGACAGGATGCGGCCATGCGTTGCGCCGACCAGGGCCCTGAGCTGTTCGCTCTGACCCGCCGCTACGTCACGCCCGGCAGGCGCCACCTCGAACTCGGCGGCTCTCTCATGGGCATGACCGAGCATGAACGCACCACGTTCCTACGGGAGCTCGGCGAGGCCGCCCGCGGTATCACGCCCCGCGAGCTGAGCATCTTGCTCGAGGGCACCTGGCGCGAACGCAGAACCGCGGCCTGGCTCATCGCCGTCGCCCGGCAGGGAAACGATGGCGTCTCCCCGGCTTCCGGTGACCCCTATTCATCGGATGGGTGATGTCGGGGAATTGCGGGCGACAGTCGCGAACTACAGTCGCCCTCCGGTCATCCATATGCGTGACATCGCATCGGCCAGGGCGGGATATCGGGCGGCCTCGCAGAGCATTTCCGAGAGCACGAGCAATCCGTGAGCGGTGCTCCGCGCGTCGCGGTTCTGATGCAGTCGGATGACCGCGTCGCTCAACGGCCGGCGCCCGAGCAGGATCCCCGAACGCCGGACGGCGGCAGCCGTCTCCAGATCGGCGCGGCCTCCGCCGAACGGCAGGGCTTCCGTTCGGTTCAGGCCCGGCGGTGCGACCGAATCCCGCACGTGGCGGACGTACGCTTCCGGCGGGGCCTGGCCGTTCTCGAAGACGTTGCGGAAGCCGACGATCCGGAGACTCGTATTGCGTGGACGGAGCTCGATGTAGAGCTCGACGAACAGACCGCGCAGTTGGACGTGGAGGGGGAGGTAGGGCATTTCGCCCTCCTTGCGGCCGGCTCCGCCGAAGAATCCCTGCGCGTCCTGCGCCTTGGAGCGGATGGTCGAGGTCAGGGATCGGTACTCGTCGGCCGAAGCGAGCGCCGGGGAGAACAGCATCGGTATCAGCATGGCCGGCCTATCAGGAGAGAGGTCCACGACGCGGAATTCGCGTCAGCGATCTGACCGCGATCGCTCGGATCCTGCTGTGCTCACGCATGCACATCACCACCTTCGCCATATTCCGCCGACGGGTTCATCACCCCGTCGACGCCGGGTTCGGTTTCCGATGCGCTCCTTTCTAGTCGGCCGGGTGGCGGCCGAGAGAATTGTTGACCTCTGATGCTAAGAAATCAGCGCGTGATCTCCCGGACATCGGAACGACCGCGCACACGACCCAACGCGGCCTGTTGGAGCCGGGGTTGACGAGGACGACAGCTCCGTCCCGGTCGACGTCACCGCCGCAGGTGCCGACGGACCACTCGTCCTCGACCCCTGCGCATCCGGCGAAGTCAGCGACTCCCGGGCAGGATCGGGCCCCGTTTCCTGATCCCCCGCTTGTCTCTGCCTTAAGCGGAACCTAAGACTCATCGCGGCCGAAACGAACGAATGTCCGTTTCGGTGCGGCTAGCGTGCTGCCGGATCCCCAACTCCCCAGTAACACAGAGGCAGGCACGCGATGGGCAGCACAGTCGGGCACCGGCGCAGGACGAGTCGTACGGCGAAGGTCACGGGCGCGCTCGTGACGGCCGCGGTGATCGGTGGGGTGGCCTTCGCCTTCACCGGGACCGCGCAGGCGAGCTCGGTCGGAGCCGTGTACACGAAGTCCAGCTCCTGGAGCGGCGGTTACACCGGCCAGTACGTCATCACCAACAGCACCGGCACGGCGCAGTCGGACTGGACCCTCCAGTTCGACCTGCCGGCGGGTACGAAGATCGACTCGCTCTGGAACGGCACCCACACGGTCTCCGGTCGCCGCGTGACCGTGAAGCCCGCGAGCTGGAACGGCCGGCTGGCGGCGGGCGCCTCCGTCACCGTCGGCTTCGTCGCGAGCGGCACCGGCACCCTCGGCGACCCCACCGGGTGTCTGATCAACGGGGTGAAGTGCTCCGTGGACCAGGGCGCCACGGCCCAGCCCAGCGGGCGTCCCACCGCCCGGCCCACGGTGACGGCGAGCCCGGCCCCGAGCGCGCCCGCCACGTCCGCCGCGCCCACCGGGACCAAGTCGCCCTCCCCCACGGCGACCGCCCCGACCCCGACCCCCACCCCCGCCCCCGGGGGCGGCGGCGCGCGCTTCGCCCCGTACGTGGACACCTCCCTGTACCCCGCGTACGACCTGCTCGACACCGCGACGACGACGGGCGTGAAGGAGTTCCACCTCGCCTTCATCACCTCCGGCGGCGGCTGCGCACCGCTGTGGGGAGGCGTCACGGATCTCGCGAACGACAAGGTCGCCGCCCAGATCGGTGCGCTGCGCGCCAAGGGCGGCGACGTCCGGGTGTCGTTCGGCGGGGCCGCCGGTCACGAACTGGCCCTGAACTGCGCCACCGTGGACGAGCTGGCCGCCGCGTACGGAAAGGTCGTCGACCAGTACCGGCTCACCAAGGTCGACTTCGACATCGAGGGCGCCGCCCTACCGGACACCGCGGCGAACGCGCGCCGCGCGCAGGCCATCGCCCGGTTGCAGAAGTCCCACCCGGGCCTGGACGTCGCCTTCACCCTGCCCGTGATGCCCGAGGGCCTGACCCAGCCGGGCGTGGCGCTGCTGGCCGACGCCAAGAAGAACGGCGTGCGGGTCGACGCCGTCAACATCATGGCGATGGACTACGGTCCGGCGTACAGCGGTGACATGGGGCAGTACGCGATCCAGGCCGCGACGGCCACGCAGGCTCAGATCAAGGGCGTACTCGGGCTGTCCGACGCGGCGGCGTGGAAGGCCGTGGCCGTCACGCCCATGATCGGCGTGAACGATGTCGCGAGCGAGATCTTCACGGTGGAGGACGCGACGCAGCTCGTGCAGTTCGCCGCCTCGAAGGGGATCGGCCGGTTGGCCATGTGGTCCTCCACGCGGGACAAGCAGTGTGCGGCCGGGGCCGTCAACCACGCCGACGCCACGTGCAGCTCGATCCTGCAGCAGCCGTTGGCCTTCACCAAGGCGTTCTCCGGGCTCAAGTAGCCGCCCGAGGCGCGAACGGGGAACGGTCGTCGGCCCGCCTTCCAGCTGGACACCGTCGTCGAGGGGCGATCGCC